>NZ_PDDL01000070.1:0-18909 GCF_020833785.1 Kocuria sp. CCUG 69068 | reverse complement strand
CCCCGGGGCGGGGCGCGGTCCGGTCGCGGCGGGCCCAAGGGCGGCCGCCGGTCCGGCGGCCGTGGCCGGCGCTGAGGGCGCCTACCGCTGTTCGGGGGACTGCTGCTCGACGGCCACCGTGTAGGACCACAGCTCCGAGGCGGTGCCCACGGGCCGGGGGCGCTCGCCCTCCCCGGCGGGGCCGCCGTGGGACCGGGCGAAGTCCTGCGAGGACCGCCAGGCGTCGTAGGAGTCCTCGTCGGCCCACCGGGTGAGCACGAGCCACTGCGTGCGCCCGTCCGTGGGCCGCAGCAGCTCGAAGCCCTCGAAGCCCGTGACCCCGGCCATGGAGCCGCTGTGGGCGGCGAAGCGCCGGCCGAGCTCGTCGCCGGAGTCGGCCGGGACGGTGATGGCGTTGATCTTGACGATGCTCATGCGTCCGATCCTGGCACATCGCGCCGGACCGACCGGACCTGTCCCGTCTCCGGCGGACCGGGCGCCGCGACCCCGGCCTCGGCCTGCCGGATCACGGTCTGGTTCAGCAGGGGCACGTGCAGGCCCTCGCGGTCGAGCATCTTCTTGATCCGCAGCCGCAGCGCCCGGGCCACGTCCCACTGCTTGAGGGGGACCGTGCGGACGGCCACGCGCACGGTGACGGACTCCCCGGTCACGGCCTCCACGCCCCACACCTCCGGGTCCTCAGTGATGTACTCGCCGACCTTCGGGTCGTCCCGCAGCAGCCCCGCCTCGTGCAGGATCAGCTCCGTGACCAGCTCGATGTTCGTGTCGTAGGGCACCGGCAGGTCCAGCACGCAGCGGGCCCAGCCCTGGGACTGGTTGCCCACGCGCAGGATCTCCCCGTTGCGCACGTGCCACAGGGTGCCGTTGACGTCCCGGACCTGGGTCACGCGCAGCCCCACGGACTCCACGGTCCCGCTCGCCTCGCCGAGGTCGACGACGTCCCCGATGCCGAGCTGGTCCTCGGCGACCATGAAGATCCCGGACAGGTAGTCCTTCACGAGGGACTGCGCCCCGAAGCTCAGGGCCACCCCGGCGATGCCGGCGGAGGCCAGGACCGGGCCGATGTCGTAGTCGAGCTCCGAGATGATCATCACCAGGGCCACGGCCCAGATCACCACCGTCCCCACGGACGAGAGCACCGAGCCGATGGTGTGGGCGCGCTGGGACTGCCGCGCGCCGGCCAGTCCCGCGTCCTCGACCCAGCGCGGCCTGCCCCGCTCCATCCGGCGCACGATCCGCGACCGGGTGCCCTTCGCGATCCCCCCGGTGACCCGGCGGATCAGCAGCCGCACCACGGCGGCCAGGATCGAGGCGCCGAGCAGCACCAGGAGGATCCGCAGCGGCTTGTCGAGCCAGAACTCCCACACCGGGTCCAGGGCCGGCACGGGGGTGGACATCAGGAGGGGGGCAGGGAGGAGCATGGAGGAAGCGTAACCAACGACGTCCGCGACCCGTCAGCCGTCCAGCCGACCCGGAGGTGCGTCGGGCACAATGGTGGTCGCACCCGCCGGGCCCCGCCCCGCCCCGCCCACCGCCGAGGACC
The DNA here is from genome assembly GCF_020833785.1 of Kocuria sp. CCUG 69068. NCBI lineage: Bacteria > Bacillati > Actinomycetota > Actinomycetes > Micrococcales > Micrococcaceae > Kocuria > Kocuria sp. CCUG 69068. The sequence continues at coordinate 17,366 of NZ_PDDL01000070.1, read as the reverse complement.
CATGACTGCACCCAGCCCCGCCCCGACCGCCGCCCCCGACCTCACCGCCGCCCCGGACGCGGCCGTCCTGGCCGCCCGGATCACCGGGGCCCAGGACTCCGGCGCCGAGACGCTGGGCGGGGTCGCCGGCTGGGCCGTCGACGTCATGGAGGCCATCGGCGCTCCTGGCGCCGGTCTGCTCGTCGCGCTCGAGAACCTCTTCCCGCCGCTGCCGTCCGAGGTGATCCTCCCGCTGGCCGGGTTCACCGCGAGCCAGGGCAGCTTCTCGCTCGGCGGGGCGATCTTCTGGACGACCCTGGGCTCGGTGGTCGGCGCCGTGGCCCTCTACTGGATCGGTGCAGCGCTCGGCCGCCGCCGGCTGCGGGCGATCGTGGACCGGATGCCCCTGGTTGACCTGCACGACCTCGACCGCACCGAGGCGTGGTTCGAGCGGCACGGGAAGGCCGCCGTCTTCTTCGGGCGCATGATCCCCGTCTTCCGGTCGCTGATCTCGGTCCCCGCCGGCATCGAGCGGATGTCGTTCGGCGCGTTCGTCCTGCTCACCACGGCGGGGTCCCTGATCTGGAACACCATCTTCGTGCTCGCCGGGTTCTACCTGGGCGAGAACTGGCACGTCGCCGAGCAGTACGCCGGGATCTTCTCCCGGATCGTGGTCGTCACCGTGGCGGTCCTGATCGCGTGGTGGGTGCTCAAGCGGGTGCTGCGCAACCGCCGGGGCCTGTCCGACTCCGCCCGCCGCGAGCGCGGGCAGCAGTGACCGCGGCGGTCACAGCCACCGTTTGAACCGGAACACGACGTAGAGCACCACGCCCGTCACGAGCATCAGCCCCAGCGCCATGGGGTAGCCCCACACCCAGGACAGCTCCGGCATGAACCGGAAGTTCATCCCGTACACGGAGCCGATGATCGAGGGCGCGAACAGGATCGCCGCCCAGGAGGAGATCCGCTTCATCTGCTCGTTCTGCTCGATCGCGGCCTCGTTCTGCCGGGCGGCGAGCTGCGTGGAGTCCAGCATGAGGGCGTTGGTGAGGGACGCCTGGAAGGACTCGACCTTGTTGTTGACGAAGATCAGGTGGTCCAGGACGTCCCGCAGGACGTGCTGGAGCTCCCGGGGCGCGCCGGCCCCGGCGAGCTCCTCGAGGAACTGCCGCAGCTCCAGCTCCAGCGGGGCGACCGCCCGGTGGAACGCGCTGACCTCCCGGGTGAGCTGGTAGATGCGCCGGGAGACGACGCCGTCCCCGGAGCCGGAGTACAGGGCGTCCGAGATCTCGTCGATGTCGTTCTCGAGCCCCTCGACCACCGGGTAGTAGTCGTCCACGGTCTGGTCGAGCACCGCGTAGAGCACGGCCTCCGCGCCGGTCACCAGCAGGGCGGGCTGCGACTCCACCCGGGTCCGGACCCGCCCGACCCGCCCGTGCTCGGACTGCCGGACGGTGATCACGAAGCCGGGTCCCGTGACGATGTGGATCTCCCCGAAGTCGACCGTCTCGGTGGCGTCCTGGTAGACGGCGGGGCGCAGCACCGTGAACAGGGTGCTCCCGTAGCGGTCGAGCTTGGGCCGCTGCTCGGCCTGCCGGATGTCCTCCACGGCGAGCTCGTGCAGGCCGAACTGCTCGGCCAGGGAGTCGAGCTCGTCCGCGGAGGGCCGGTACAGGCCGATCCAGACGAGGACGCAGTGCTCCCCGGCCTCGGTGCAGCGGGGGTCCTCGGTCCGGAGCCGGGCGAGCAGCCGGTAGGTCTCCTCGAGCGTGGCGGGGGACGCGATGCGCTGTCCGCCCCGGTAGACGGCGTTGTCGACGATGCTCACGCGCCCATTATCCCCGGGGGCCGATCCACCGGCCCGCCCGCCGCGCGCGCTGTCGGCGCCCCGCCCCGGGCGTTCCTAGAATGGGGGGCATGAGTTTCCCCATGGACACCCGGGTGGGTGCCTACGCCGTGATCGTCCAGGACGGGGCGGTGCTGCTCAGCCACTGGAACCCGCGCCACCCCACGCTGCGGGGGGCGTGGAGCCTGCCCGGCGGTGGCATGGAGATCGGGGAGCAGCCCGCGCAGACCGCGCTGCGGGAGGTGCACGAGGAGACCGGCTTCACCGTGGAGCTCGACGAGCTGCTCGGCGTGCACAGCCGCCACATGGACGCCGGCGAGCGGCTGGACGGCCGGGACCGGCCCTTCCACGCCCTGCGCGTGATCTACCGTGCCCACATCACCGGCGGGACGCTCACCTCGGAGCAGGACGGCTCCTCCGACGAGGCCCGCTGGTTCCCCCTGGCGGCGCTGCCGCAGCTGCCCCTGGTCGGCCTCGTGCCCGTGGGCCTCGAGCTGGCCGGGCTCGTGGCCACGGGCCCTGCGGGCACCGCGGGACCGGGGGAGGGCCGGTGAGCCGCCGTGGCGCCGCCGCGGGCCTGCTCGCCGTCGCCGCGCTCACCGGGTGCGGCGGCGGGGCCCCGGAGCAGCCGCCGGCCACCGCGGCGTCCCCCGCCGCGGAGCCGGTCCGGATCGCGGCGGGACCCACCGGGCAGACGGCCGTGCTCGCCCACGTCTACGCCGGGCGGCTGCGGGAGGCCGGCTTCGACGCGAGCGTGGTCGACGCCGGGACCGAGCGCGCCGACTACCTCGGGGCCCTCGAGCGGGGGGAGGTGGAGGTCGCCGCGGACTACTCCGGCAACCTCTACCTGCACCTGCGCGGCCGGGCGCCGGTGGGCCCGGCCACCGCGGCGCCCACGGACGGGGCGACGCCCACCCCCACGCCGTCCCCGGACGCCGAGGACGGCGGGCTCGCCGAGGACCTCTCCGAGCTGCTGGGACTGGGGGAGGAGCGCGCGGACGACGACGACGTGCTGGCCGGGGTGCAGGACGTGCTGCCCGAGGGCCTGCGGACCCTCGAGCCGGCCCCGGCGGAGAATACGGTGGCGGTCGTCGTGACCCGGCCGACCGCCGTGGAGCACGAGCTCACCGACCTGGAGGACCTGGGCCCGGTGTGCGACGAGCTGGCGCTGGGCACCGACCTCGACTTCGCGGGCCGCTCCTACGGCCCGGAGGGACTGGAGGACGCCTACGAGTGCGTGCCCGGCAGGTTCGTGCCGTTCGGCGACCAGGACGACCTCGTGGACGCACTGCTCGAGGACCGGGTGCAGGCCGCGGCCCTGTTCACGGCCTCGCCCGCCATCGAGGACAACGCCCTCGTGGTCCTGGCCGACCCGCTCAACAACTTCGTCCCGCAGCGGGTGGTCCCCGTGGCGGCCGAGGACCTGCCGGACGCCGCCGCGGACGTCGTCGACGGGGTCTCCGCGCAGATCGGCACCGAGGACCTCGTGCTGATGACCCGGATGACCTCCGCCCGCGACCCGTACACGCCCGAGGAGGCCGCGCGGTACTGGCTCGAGGGCAGCGACGACACCTGATCGGCGCACCGACGGGTGCCCCGGACGGCGTGCACCCCGGGGGTAAGGTGTACCGCATGTCAGTGGTGAAGCAGTCCGACAAGCTCAAGAACGTCCTCTACGACATCCGCGGCCCCGTGCTGGAGCAGGCGGAGCACATGGAGGCGGAGGGCCACCGGATCCTCAAGCTCAACATCGGCAACCCCGCGCCGTTCGGCTTCGAGGCACCCGACGCGATCCTCGTGGACATGATCAAGAACCTGCCCAACGCGCAGGGCTACTCGGACTCCCGCGGCATCTACTCGGCCCGCACGGCCGTGGTGCAGTACTACCAGACGCGCGGGATCATGAACCTCGACACCGACGATGTCTACCTGGGCAACGGCGTCTCCGAGCTCATCACCATGACGCTGCAGGCGCTGTGCAACCCGGGCGACGAGATCCTCATCCCGTCCCCCGACTACCCGCTGTGGACGGCGTCGGTGGCCCTGTCCGGCGGCACCCCCGTGCACTACCGTTGCGACGAGGACAACGACTGGAACCCGGACCTCGAGGACCTCGCGGCGAAGATCACCCCCAACACCAAGGGCATCGTGATCATCAACCCGAACAACCCCACCGGCGCGGTCTACTCCCGCGAGGTGCTGCAGACCATCGTGGACCTCGCCGCGGAGCACGAGCTGATCCTGTTCTCGGACGAGATCTACGAGAAGATCACCTACGACGACGCCGAGATGATCAACACCGCGACCCTCACCGGCGAGGACGTGCTGTGCCTGACCTTCTCCGGGCTCTCCAAGGCCTACCGGGTGGCCGGGTACCGCGCCGGATGGCTGGCGATCACCGGGCCCAACTGGAAGGCCGAGAGCTTCATCGAGGGCATCAAGCTGCTCGCCAACATGCGCATGTGCGCCAACGTCCCGGCCCAGCACGCGATCCAGACCGCGCTCGGCGGCTACCAGTCGATCAACGACCTCATCCTCCCGGGCGGGCGGCTCAAGGCCCAGCGCGACCTCGCCCACCGGCGGCTCAACGAGATCGACGGCGTGTCCTGCCGGCAGGCCGACGGCGCCCTGTACCTGTTCCCCAAGCTCGACGTGGAGAAGTTCAACATCGTCGACGACGAGAAGTTCGCCCTCGACCTGCTCAAGGAGCAGAAGATCCTCGTCAGCCACGGCCGGGCGTTCAACTGGCCGGAGCCCGACCACTTCCGCCTCGTCACCCTGCCGTCCGTGGAGATGCTGGCCACGGCGCTGGACCGGATCGAGGAGTTCCTCGGCAACTACCGCCAGTGACCGGCGGGCCGCGCCCCGCGGCCCGCCCCGCACTCCCAGGAGGTCCCGCATGAGCGCAGCCGACCAGAGCCCCGGCACCGGGTTCGAGCAGGACGTACGGCCTCTGCTGCGCGCCCGGCCGGGCCTGTCCCTGGACGCGGTGGACACCCGCTCCACCCCCGGGTTCCGGGGGAAGAAGCAGCAGGGCACCGCGCTGCGGGCCGCCCGGGACGCCGAGCTGTCCCGGCTGCAGCGCCAGATCTACGCCAACGCCACGGTGGGCGCCCGGCACCGGGTGCTGCTCGTGCTGCAGGGCATGGACACCTCCGGGAAGGGCGGCGTCATCCAGCACGTGCTGGGCGGGCTCAGCCCGCACGGCGTGCACACCCACGGCTTCGGCCGGCCCACCGAGGAGGAGGCCGCCCAGCACTTCCTCCAGCGGGTGCGGCGCCAGCTGCCCCGGCCCGGGGTGATCGGCGCGTTCGACCGGTCCCACTACGAGGACGTGCTGGTGCCCGTGGTGCACGACGTGCTCGACGACCGGCAGCTCGAGCGGCGCTACACCGAGATCCGGCACTTCGAGCAGGAGCTCGCCGACGACGGGGTGGTGGTCGTCAAGGTCTTCCTGCACCTGGGCCTGGACGAGCAGCGCGAGAACCTCCTCGCCCGCATGAGCGACCGGACGAAGCAGTGGAAGTTCGATCCCTCGGACCTCGAGGCGCGCAGCCGGTGGGAGACCTACATGGCCGCCTACGAACGGGCCATCGACGCGACCGACGCCGACCACGCGCCCTGGTACGTGGTGCCCACCGACCGGAAGTGGTACGCCCGGGCCGTGGTCCAGGACCTGCTGATCTCCGCGCTCGCGGGCCTGCGGCTCGACTGGCCGGACCCCGGCTACGACGTCGAGGACGCGCGCCGGCGCCTCTCCGAGCTCTGACCCGCGCCACGGCGGGCCGGGCCGGCTCAGCCGCGCCCGGCGCCCTCCTCGCCGTCGCCCCCGTCGGCGTCCGCGCGCCGGCTCCGGGCCGCGTCGAGCCGCTCGCGGGCGCCGTCGAGCCACTGCTCGCAGCGGGTGGCGAGGGCCTCGCCGCGCTCCCAGAGCGCGAGGGACTCCTCGAGGGACGTGCCCCCGGCCTCGAGCCGGGAGACGACCTGCACGAGCTCCTCGCGGGCCTGCTCGTAGCCCAGGCCGGCGATGTCGGACAGGTCGGGTGCTGCGGGGTGGTCGGTGCTCGCCATGGGTGGCGCCTCTCGTTCGGAACGGTCGGGGACGGCGGTGGTGCCGGTGCCCCGGTGGGTCAGGGGGAGCCGGGGTGCTCGCCCGGGCGTCGGGCGGAGACGGTCTCGGTGCGCACGCCGAGCTCGCCCGCGGCCAGGCGCACCCCCAGCAGGTCCCCGGCGCGCACGGCGGCGGCGTCGGTGACCACGGCGCCCGAGGCGTCCAGGACCACGGAGTAGCCGCGCTGCAGGGTCTCCTGGGGGGACAGCGCCCGCACCCGGGCGCGCAGGGAGCGCACGGCGTCCCGCTCCCGCAGGGTCCGGGAGTCCACGGCGGACAGCGCCCGGGTGCGCCACCGGTCCACGTCCTCCTCCCGGAGCAGGATCATGTCCTCCGGCTGGGCCAGGACGGGCCGGGTGCGCACGGCGGTCAGACCGGCGGCCTCCCGGTCCAGGAAGCCCCGCACGGCGCGGTCCAGGCCCGCCCGGGCCCGGGCCACCCCGGCGCGCTCCTCGACGACGTCGGGGACGATCCGCTTGCCGGCGTCCGTGGGGGTCGAGGCCCGCAGGTCGGCCACCCAGTCGAGCAGCGGCTGGTCGTTCTCGTGCCCGATGGCGCTGACCACCGGGGTCCGGGCGGCCGCCACGGCCCGGATCAGGGACTCGTCGCTGAAGGCCAGGAGGTCCTCGAAGGAGCCGCCGCCGCGGGCGATCACGATGACGTCCACCTCGGCCATGCCGTCGAGCTCGCGCAGCGCCTGGGTCACGGCGCGCACCGCGCCGGAGCCCTGGACCGCGACCTCCCGCACCTCGAAGTCCACGGCCGGCCAGCGCAGGGACGCGTTGCGGATGACGTCCTTCTCGGCGTCCGAGTTGCGCCCCGTGACGAGGCCGACCCGGCGGGGGAGCAGGGGCAGGGGCTTCTTCCGGGCGGCGTCGAAGAGCCCCTCCTCGGCGAGGGCGCGCCGCAGCCGCTCGAGCCGCTCCAGCAGGTCGCCCAGGCCCACCGGGCGGATGCCGCGGCCCAGCATGGACAGCCGGCCGGTCTTGGCCCAGAAGTCCGGTTTGAGCTGGGCGACCACCCGCATCCCCTTCTCCAGGGGACGGTCCAGGTGGGCGGTCTCGTTGGCGAAGAGGGTCACGGGCACGGAGATCTCGGCGTCGACGTCCCGCAGAGTCACGTAGGTGACGCGGGCGCGCCGGTTGAGCTCGATGATCTGCCCCTCGACCCACGTGGGCGCGCAGCGGGCGATGTAGGCATGCAGGTTCTCGGAGAGCATCCGCAGCGGCCACGGGTTCTCCGGGGTGGTCCGGTCCGCCCGCTGCGGCAGCTCCCGCTCGCCGCCCGCCGGGGCGTCCTGCTGCGGCTCCAGATACGTCATGCCTCATGCTTACCACCCGACGGGGACACCCGTGCACGCGCTCCGCCCGTGCGTACAGTGGTTCCGTGAGCCTCTCAGCACCCCCCGCCCCCGGACACCGCTCCGCGCCCCGTTCCGCGCCCCGCCCCCGACGACGCGCCACGACCGTCCTGCGCACCGGCCTCGGCACCGTCCTGGGCCTCGCCGCCGCGTCCCTCGTGGCGCTGCTCGTGCCCCTGCACTGGGCCCAGGACACCCTGGTCTCCCGCGACGGCTTCACCCGGGTGGTGGGCACCCTCGCCGAGGACCGGCCGTTCCAGGAGGAGCTGGCCCGCACCGCGGTGGGGCAGGTGGCCGACCGGATCGTGGGGGAGCGGGCCACCGGCGTCGGGTTCCTCGACCGGATGCTCGAGGACGCCGCCCGCCGTGCGGCCGACGTCGCCGCGGACCTCACCGCCGACCCCGCCTACCAGCGCGCGTGGACGGAGGCGCTCACCCGCACCCACGAGGCCAACGTCCCCGTGGACGGCGCGGTGGAGGAGCCGCCGAAGGACCTCGTGCTGGACATCGCCCCCGTCCTCCGGGAGGTCGACGCCGCCGTGCAGCGGGCCGTCGGAGTGGACGTCGGCCTGGCGGAGCGCGAGAGCCGGATCACCGTCCCGGGGTCGAACACCGGGCGCCTGATCGAGGCGGGCACCCGGGTCACCGACCTGGCCGTCCCGCTCACGTGGACCGCCGCGGTGCTCGCCGTGCTCGCGCTGCTCGTGACCCGGCACCGCTTCGCCGTGCTCGCCGTGCTGGGGCTGGGGACCCTGGCCGGACTGGGCGTCGCGTGGCTGCTCGTGGAGCAGGGCGTGCAGCGGGCCTCCGGCATGCTCGGCGGCGACCCCGTGGTCCGGCTCGCCGCCGACCGGGCCGTCCTCCTGCTCACCGACTCCCTCGGCGAGCAGATGGTCACGGCCGCCTGGGCTGCCGGGATCACGGGCGTCGTGGGCCTCGTCGGGGCCATCCTCGTGTCGGGCGGATCACGGCGCGGGCCCCGCCCCACCGCGTAGCATGGAGGCCATGCCGACCACCGTTGCGCTCTCCATGCCCACCGTCCCCCGTTCCCGGCGCTCGCCGGAGGACGTGGCCGCCGCCGCTCCCGTGGCCGGACCGAAGAAGGTCCTGCTCGCGTCCCCCCGCGGCTACTGCGCCGGCGTCGACCGCGCCGTCATCGCCGTGGAGAAGGCGCTCGAGCACTACGGCGCCCCCGTGTACGTGCGCAAGGAGATCGTGCACAACAAGTTCGTGGTGAGCACCCTCGAGGAGCAGGGCGCCGTGTTCGTCGAGGAGACCGACGAGGTCCCCGAGGGGTCCCTGCTGATCTTCTCCGCCCACGGCGTCTCCCCGGCCGTGGTGGAGTCCGCGAAATCCCGCGAGCTGCGCACCATCGACGCCACGTGCCCGCTGGTCACCAAGGTCCACCGCGAGGCCGTGCGCTTCGCGAAGAGCGACTACGACATCCTCCTGATCGGCCACGACGGCCACGAGGAGGTCGAGGGCACCGCCGGCGAGGCCCCCGAGCACATCCAGGTGGTGAACAGCCCCGACGAGGTCGGCCAGGTCGTCGTCCGCGACCCGGAGAAGGTCGTCTGGCTCTCCCAGACCACCCTCAGCGTGGACGAGACCCTGGAGACCGTGCAGAAGCTGCGCGAGCGCTTCCCCTCCCTGCAGGACCCGCCCAGCGACGACATCTGCTACGCCACCTCCAACCGGCAGACCGCGATCAAGAAGATCGCCCCGGACGCTGACCTCGTGATCGTCGTGGGATCGGCGAACTCCTCGAACTCCGTGCGGCTCAAGGAGGTCGCCCTCGAGTACGGCGCCCGCCGCGCCGAGCGCGTGGACTTCGCGAACCAGGTGGACGAGTCCTGGTTCGAGGGCGTCGCCACCGTGGGCGTCACCAGCGGAGCCTCCGTGCCGGAGGTCCTCGTCAAGGACGTGCTGCGCCTGCTCGCGGACTACGGCTACGGCGAGGTCGAGGAGGTCGTCACCGCCGAGGAGGACGTGCTGTTCTCCCTCCCCAAGGAGCTGCGCGCCCGGCTCACCGCGGCCGGGGACACCTCCCACCGGCTCGGCGGCCGCGGGGCCCGCCCCACCCGCTGAGCCGCGGGCGGACCCGTCCGCTCAACCCGCCGCGCGCTCGTCGAGCTGCCCCGGCACGCTCCCGCCCGGCTCGGTGCGGGCCGGGCGCTCCGCCGGCTCCGGAAGCTGCACCGCCTCCGGCGCCGGCGGCAGCTGCGCCGCCTCGGTGAACTCCGGCGCCGTGAGCGGGCGCGGCGCCACCACGAGCGGACGCGTGGTGAGCCGATCGTCCTCCGCCAGCGTGGGGTCGAGGTCGTTGATCCGCCGGGCCGTGGGAAACACCCGGGTCTCCACGGAGCCCGTCAGCCGGTTGTAGGTCTCCACCGACTTCTGCAGCGACCGGCCCATGTCGTCGAGGTGCTTGCCGACCGTGCCCAGCCGCTCGTAGAGCTGACGGGAGAGGTCGAAGAGCTCCTTGGCGTTCTCCGTGAGCCCGTTCTGCCGCCACGTGAACGCCACGGCCTTGAGCGAGGCGAGCAGCGAGACCGGCGACACGATCGCCACGTTGCGGCTCGCGGCGTGGTCCAGCAGGGTCGGGTCCGCGTCCAGGGCCGCGGAGAGCGCCGACTCGGCGGGCAGGAAGCACAGCACCAGTTCGGGGGAGGCGTCCCGCGCCTCCCAGTACTTCTTCGACGCCAGCGCGTCCACGTGCCCGCGCACGGCCTTCGCGTGGCCGGCCAGCTGCGCCCGGCGCCCGGCGTCGTCCTCGGCGTCCTGGGCGCGCAGGTAGGCGGTCATGGGCGCCTTGGCGTCCAGGACGATGTCGCGGCCCCCCGGCAGGTGCACCACCATGTCCGGGCGGATCGCGCTGCGCTCGCCGTCCGCGGTGGTGCCGTTGGAGGCGACCTGCTCCCGGAAGTCGACGTGCGCGGTCATCCCCGCGGACTCGACCACCCGGCGCAGCTGCACCTCGCCCCACAGGCCGCGCGCGGAGGCCGAGCGCAGCGCAGAGGACAGGGAGGTGGTCGCGGTGCGCAGGTGGTCGCCGACCTCGCGGGTGTGGGCGAGGGCCTGGGTGATGCCCCCGTACTGCTCGGCCCGGTCCCGCTCGAGCGCCGTCACGTGCTCCTCGACCGAGCGCAGCTGGTGGGCCACCGGCGCCAGGGCCCGCAGGACGTTGTTGTCCTGCACGGAGCGGGCGTCGGCGTCCCGCAGCCGGTCCTCGAGCTGGGCGCGCGCCTCGACGGCCGCCGCCCGCTCGGAGGCCAGGTCCACGAGCCGGTCCTGGACGGCGGCGAGCTCGGCCTGCAGCCCGGCCCGCTCCTCCTCGGCCGCCCGAACCTCCCGGGCGGCACGGACCCGCGCCACGGCGGCGCCCAGGAGGGCGCCCACCAGCAGGGCGAGCAGGACGAGGACGACGACGAGGCTGACGGTCATGCCCAGCAGTGTGGCACGCCACCCGGACACCGCACGGCAGCGGCGCTCACCGCCCCGCTCCCCGGAGCGTCGCCCGGTCAGCGCCGGACCGTGGTCCGGCGCACGGCCAGCAGCACCACGGCCGTGAAGACCACCGTCCAGAGCCCGGTGTTCAGCAGCAGCGCCCACAGGGGGTCGGACTCCACCGGCGGTCCGCTGGTCGCCACGACGTCGCCCTCCACGAGCGGATAGCGGGCGAGCCCGGCCAAGCCGTAGAGCGGGGTGAAGCGCGCGATGTCGAGCATCACCCCGGTGAGCGGGACGAACAGGTTGCCGAAGAAGCTGAGCACCACGAGCATCCCGGAGGCCGCCCCCACGGCGGACTCGGAGCGGAACAGCAGCCCGGCCGCCAGGCCGTAGAGGGCGAACACCGAGGAGCCGGCCACGACGATCGCCGCCGTGGCGGGCCAGCGCCAGCCGCCCAGCTCGGCACCGGTCAGGGCGCCCACGGCGTAGACCACGAGGACGGGCAGCGCGGCCATGGCCAGGGCCACGGCCACCTTGGACAGCACGTACCCGTGCCGCGGCGCCGGGGTGAGCCCGATCTGCCGGCCCCAGCCGCGGGCCTGCTCCACGGCGGCGGAGCCGGCGATCGAGGTGGTCGCGGTGACCGCCCCGTAGACCGCCATCGAGATCATGTTGTACCCGCCGGCGTTGCCGTGGCCCACCCGCAGGTCGGAGAAGTCCCCCAGCGCCGTGAACATCACGTAGAGCACGGCGGGCAGGACCACGATGAAGAAGGTGTTCTCGACCATGCGCACGTTGCGGCGCAGGTCGTGGGCGGCGTAGGCGATGCTCATGGTGCTGGTCCTCCGGGACGGGGGAGTAGGGACGGTGCGTCGGGGCGGGGAGTCGGGACGGGGCGAGCGGGGCCGGTCAGTCGGCGGTGAGACCCAGGAAGGCCTCCTCGAGTCCGGCGTGGGTGATCTCGAGCTCGCTCGCGCCCGTGGTCGTCAGCAGGTGGCGGGCGATGGCGTCCGTGTCGGGGCCCGTGAGCCGCCGGCGTCCGCCGGCGGGCTCCAGCGCGGTCGCCCCCGGGACGACGACGGGCCCGGGCCCTTCCCAGCGGAAGCTGACCACGCGGTGGCCCGCCAGGGCCTGCACCTCGGCGGTGGGGGCATCGGCGACCACCCGCCCGCCCTTGAGCACCACGGTGCGGGCGGCGAACTCCTCGGCCTCGTCGAGGTAGTGGGTGGCGAACACGACCGTCCGGCCGCGCTCCGCCTCGGCGTGCATCGCGGCCCAGAACTCCCGCCGGGCGCCGACGTCCATGCCCGCGGTCGGCTCGTCGAGGACCAGCAGGTCCGGCTCGGGCAGCAGGGCCAGCGCGAAGCGCAGCCGCTGCTGCTCGCCGCCCGAGCACTTGGAGACCTTCCGCCGCGCGAACCCGGCGGCCCCCGCCCGGCCCAGGGCCTCGTCCACGGGCAGCGGATCCCGGTGCAGGGTCGCGACCATCGCGACCGTCTCGCGCACGGACAGGTCGTCGAGCAGCCCCCCGGTCTGCAGGACCGCGCCGATCCGCCCTGCCCGCACGCTCTCGCGCGGGGCGGCGCCGAGGGTGCGCACGGTGCCGTCGTCGGGGTCGGTGAAGCCCAGGACCATGTCGAGGAGGGTGGTCTTCCCGGCGCCGTTGGGCCCGAGCAGCGCGACGACCTCGCCGCGCTCGATGCGCATGCTCACGCCGTCCACGGCGCGGACGCGCTGCTCGCCGCGCCCGAAGCCCTTGTGGACGCCGGAGACGTCGACGGCCGGGGAACCGGCCGTCGGGTCGGCGGGGCTCGGGTGCGGCGAAGTGCGGGAGGCGGGGGAGGACGTCATGCTCCGACTCTGCTCCACCGCGCGCCGTCCCGGAAGCCCCACGGGCCAGGACACGCCCACGACCTCGGCCAGGGGCCCCGGGGGCGGCACGGCGTGCCGGCGCCGTGCCCGGTAGGATGGTCTCCCGTGGCTCTTACTATCGGAATCGTCGGACTGCCCAACGTCGGCAAGTCCACCCTGTTCAACGCGCTGACCCGCAACACCGTCCTGGCGGCGAACTACCCGTTCGCGACCATCGAGCCGAACATCGGCGTGGTCAACCTGCCGGACCCGCGGCTGGACCGGCTCGCGGAGATCCACGGCTCGGACCGGATCCTGCCCGCGACCGTGTCCTTCGTGGACATCGCCGGCATCGTCAAGGGCGCGTCCGAGGGGGAGGGCCTGGGCAACCAGTTCCTCGCCAACATCCGCGAGGCGCACGCGATCGCCCAGGTGGTCCGCGCCTTCGACGACCCGGATGTCATCCACGTCGACGGCGAGATCAACCCCGCCTCGGACATGGAGACCATCAACACCGAGCTGATCCTCGCCGACCTGCAGACCCTCGAGAACGCGATCCCGCGCCTCGAGAAGCAGGTCAAGATCAAGAAGGCCGATCCCGCCAAGCTCGCCGCCATGCAGCAGGCGCAGACGATCCTCGAGCGTGGGGACACCGTCTTCGGGGCGGCCGAGAAGGAGAAGCTGGACGTCGACCAGCTGCGCGACCTCAGCCTGCTCACCGCCAAGCCGTTCATCTACGTCTTCAACGCCGACGACGGGGTGCTCGGCGACGAGGCCAAGCAGCAGGAGCTGCGCGAGCTCGTGGCGCCCGCCGACGCCGTCTTCCTCGACGCGAAGCTCGAGTCCGAGCTCGTGGAGCTCGACGAGGAGGAGGCGAAGGAGATGCTGGAGATGTCCGGGCAGGACGAGGCCGGTCTCGACAAGCTCGCCCGCACGGGGTTCCACACCCTCGGGCTGCAGACCTACCTCACCGCCGGGCCCAAGGAGTCGCGCGCCTGGACCATCCCCGTGGGCGCCACCGCCCCGCAGGCCGCCGGCGTCATCCACACCGACTTCGAGCGCGGCTTCATCAAGGCCGAGATCGTCTCCTTCGAGGACCTCGACGCCGCCGGGTCCATGGCCGACGCGAAGGCCGCCGGCAAGGTCCGGATCGAGGGCAAGGACTACGTCATGCGCGACGGCGACGTCGTGGAGTTCCGCTTCAACGTCTGAGCCGGGCGGGTCCTCCGCGCCGGCGCGGGTCATTCCGGCCCGGGGCGCCGGCGGTTCTGCTTGGTCTCGGAGCGGCGGCGTTTTCCTTCGAGACGGCGACGGCGCGAGCCGTGGGTGGGCCGGGTCGCTCGCCGGACCACCGGCGGCACCACGGCGCCGCGCAGGAGTGAGGCGAGACGCTGTCTCGCCGCGGTGCGGTTCTGTCGCTGGGAGCGGTGCTCGGCGGCGCTGACGGTGAGCACGGTGCCCGAGAGCCTGCCGGCGAGCTGATCGAGGGCACGTGCGCGCTGCGCGTCGCTCAGCGCCGTCGTCGTGGCCAGGTCGAGAGAGAGCTGCACCCGGGAGTCCGTGGTGTTGACGCCCTGGCCGCCCGGGCCGGAGGCGTGGGAGAACTGCTCGACCAGCTCACCCGCCGGCACCCTGAGGCCGCGGGGCGCGCCGGGGCCCGGGGGCACGTGCAGATCGTCCACCCGACGATTGTCCCGCACCGGCGACGCGACACATTCCGTTCGGTCTCGGTGGGGGATCTTCGGCTGCTCGGGCGAGGTCTGCGGCCGGGCGCGCCAATCAGCCGCAATGGCGGTTCGGCGCGCGGCCCGGCACGTCCTGCCTACTGCCCGAGGGGCTCACCGGTGATGCTGTCGACGGTGCCGTTCTCGATGCCCTCGCACTGCGACACCCCGGCCGGTGTGACGGGTTCGTAGTGGATGCAGAAGGCGTCGTAGTAGGGCATCCCGTCCTGCCAGGCCGCGTAGGCCTCGTCGTAGGTGAAGTCCTGGTCCGGCAGCGCCCCGGGCATGGGCGGCGGGGTGGCCCCGGGGGTCGTCGACGGGGTCGGCGATGGGTCCGGCTGCGTCGCCTCCGCGCTGCCGGTGGCCCCGGACGTCGGGGAGGACGAGGCGCTGGGAGACGCGCCGGGCTCGTCGATCCCGCCGCTGTCGGGAGTGGTGCACCCGGTGACCAGGGCCAGGGACAGGGCGACCAGTCCCAGTCGCCCGAAGGCCGGCTTCTGGTGGACGTTCTGCGGGGGGTTCGGTGACATGGCCGTCTCTCCGGTGGGGGCGGGGGATCCGTTCATCACTTTAGGGAATGCGGGGCGGTCAGCCCGCGTGCGACTCGCACGCAGTGCGGCAGATCATTCCTCCGGGCGCGGAAAAGACCTCGGGCCGCGACGTCGAGGCGTTCTCGACGTCGCGGCCCGAGGTCTTCGTCGTGCCGGCGGACCGAACCGGGCCCTTACCGCGGGGTCTAGGTGTACTGACCCGCAGCGTTGTTGATGCGCTCGATCGGGCACAGGCCGCCGATGCCGGTGTGGGGTCGCTCCAGGTTGTAGTGCTCCAGCCAATCGGGCAAGGCCTGCGCACGTGCAGTGTTGCTGGTGTAGGCGCGGGCGTAGGCCCACTCCCGTGCCAGGGTGCGGTTGAGGCGCTCAGCCTTGCCGTTGGTCCAGGGGCAGTGGGGTTTGATGAACTTCTGCCGCGCGCCCAGGGCGGCCACCGCGGTCTTGAAGGCTGTGGAGTGCCGGTAGGCGAAGGCGTTGTCGGTGATCACCCGCTCTACCCCGGTGATGCCGTGGGCGGCGAAGTAGGCCGCGGCCCGGGTGAGGAACCCTGCGCAGGTGCCGCCCCGCTCGTCGTCGTGGATCTCGGCGTAGGCCAGGCGGGAGTGGTCGTCGATGGCGGTGTGCACGAAGTCGTAACCGAGCCCCTGGCGGCCGCTGCGGTGCACGGGGCGGCTCTGCCCCGGGTCGGCCCGCCACCCACCGCCGTCGGGAATCCGGCCGAGCTTCTTCACATCCAGGTGCACCAGCGACCCCGGGTAGGGGTGCTCGTAACGGCGGCCGGTGACTCTGTGCGCACGGATCACGGTGCCTGTGATCGGGTCCACCGCCGACAGCGGCGGGGTGCGGTAGCGGGCCAGGACCCGGCCCACCGTGGCCGCCGGCACCCCGGTGACCCGGGCGATCACCAGCGGACCGCGGTGCAGCAAGAACCGGGCGATGCGGATCCTGGTCTCGAGGCAGGCGATGGTGCGGTGCGGGCAGGTGCGCGGGCGGGAGGACCGGTCGACCAGCCCGGAGGTGCCCTCGTCCTGGAAGCGGCGCCACCACCGCCAGGCCGTGGTCGCCGAGACACCCATCTCGGCGGCCACGTGCGCCACCGGACGTCCAGCCGCGATGCGGTCTACCAGGATTCGACGTCCCGCCGGGGTCAGTCGGGCATTAGCGTGGGACATGGGAGACCTCCGTGGTCGGGCGGGAATCTAGACAACTCCACACTCGACCCGGAGGTCTCTCCTGTCATCAACAACCTGGTGAGTCAGTACATCTAGGCGGCGTCCTCCGGCGGTGCCGCCGCCTCGAGGTAGTCCTCGACGTCCACGAGCACCGCGGGGCCGGCCTGCGCCGCCTGCAGCGCAACGGCGAGACTCGCCACGTCGTCGTCGTCCAAGGGCTGGTCGGGCAGGTCCACGGCGTAGCGCGCCTCGCCGTCGACCAGCACGGGCGTGATCTGGGCGGTGCCGCTGGTGAGGTCGACGACGGTCGCGGGGGCGACCACCTCGACGTCCTCGGGGGCCGGGCGGTCGTCGGGGAGTGCGGGGGAGCTCATGGGAACCGTCCTGTCGTTCGGGGTGCTGTCAGGCTACTGCCTGTTGCCGCCCGCACAATGGGCCGACCCGTTACTGACGTCATGAGACACCCGCCGGCGACCGACGGCGACCGCCGAGGCGGCGGCGGGGGTCAGCGCAGGGCGCGCTTGATGTCGGCGCGCTCCTTCTCGAGCTTGCGCACCCGGTGGCCCAGCTTGAAGAGCCGGACGGAGCCGACGAGACCCATGATGAGGGCGCCGGCGACCGCCGCGAGCAGCATGGCGACGCCGAGGGGGAGGCTGAACTGCCAGCCCAGGTAGTTGAAGTCCGCCGGGACGTTGTTCTGCAGGATGAAGACCAGCAGCAGGATCAGGATCAGCAGGCCGAGGATCAGGGCCGTCCACGCGGCGCCCGAGACGCCCTGCTTCTGGTGACCGTCCAGGGCGGGGTCCGTGGCCGTCTGCGGCCGGACGGCCGGCTCCCGGCCGGGCGCCGGCCGGTCCGCGGCGGACGCGTCCGCAGCGGGGATCCGCGGCTCATCCCCGGGGGCGGGATCGGGCCGGAGCGGGTCGGAGGATGCTGGGGTGCGGGCCATGACGGTTCTCTCCCTGGTCGCGGACGGGTCGCGGTGACCCTGTGCTCCTCACGGTAGTCCCGGTCGGCGCGCCGTTGAAGTCCCGCCGGTGCTCAGCGGGTCGTGCGCGTCCGCTGGAGGAAGCGGCGCACCTCCGCGGCGACCAGCGCGAGCGTGTCCTCCTGGCTCACGGGCCCGGACCGGCGGACCGCCAGGGCGTGGTCGGCGCCCTCCACCGGGACGACGTCGACGGCCGGCGCGCCGTCCGCGGCGGCCGCGACCTCGTCCGCGGAGCCGAAGGCGTCCCGTGTGCCCTGCAGCACGAGCACGGGGACCGTGGGCCGCAGCAGCTCCTCGGCGCGCGAGCGCTCCGGGCGGCCCGGCGGGTGCAGGG
>NZ_PDDL01000007.1:0-74726 GCF_020833785.1 Kocuria sp. CCUG 69068 | reverse complement strand
CCACCGGACCACCGCCCAGGGCCACGGGTACCCGGCGCCGGGACCGCCGCGGAACACCGGCCGGGGCACGGCGATCCCCAGCGCGGCCAGCGGTGCGCCGGCCACGGCCGTCCACCGCACCTCGTGGAGGAGGCACGGGACGGCGGCGCGGCGCACCGGCAGGCGCACCGCGTGAGCGGGGCCGAGCCGGAACAGTGCGTTGTCCCAGCCCTGCGCCACCGGGGTCGGCGTCAGGTCCAGGAGTCCGCGGAGCTCCCGCGGCAGCTGCGCCTCCAGCAGGCGGCGCACCTGGGCGGCCGTCGGCAGCACCTCGACCTCGGGCATCCTCCGCCCCTCCTCCCGGCTGCGTCGGCTCGGGCGCGCCCCGATCCGGGCTGCCGGACCCGGGACCCGGTGCGGGGGTCCGGCAGAGAAAGACATCGCCACCCGGCCGGAGCCGGGTGGCGATGTCAGGTCGACGCCGGGGCGTTCAGCCCCGCGCCGGAGATCTCACGAGGAGATCAGGGCGTGATCACGCAAGCACGGTGATGTTCGCGGCCTGGGGGCCCTTGGGGCCGTCCTGGGTCTCGAACTCGACGCGCTGGTTCTCCTCGAGGGAGCGGAACCCGCCGGAGTTGATCGCGGAGAAGTGCGCGAACACGTCCTTGGAGCCGTCCTCGGGGGTGATGAAGCCGAAGCCCTTGTCGGCGTTGAACCACTTCACGGTGCCAGTAGTCATGGGGAACCTGTCTTTCTGGGAAACGGAGCGTCCCCGGCGATCGGGGTGCTCGGGCGTTGCGATGCCTGCCAAAACGTCTTCTCAGAAAAACTGCTGCGCCCGATGTCCGGGCGAACTGCTTGAACTGCAAGAACGAAACTTCAACAACTGGTGATGACTCTACAGGTGTTCGGGGAAAAGCACAGTGACGGGTCCCACTGCCCCCGCGGACACCCCGAGATCGCCGGGGGATCGCCCCGGGACCGTTCCCACGGGCGCGTCGCGTCCATAGGCTGTGACCATGGCCACACCTGAGACCCGCACCCGGCCCACCGTCAACTCGGACATGGGCGAGGGGATCGGCCTGCACCGCTTCGGCAACGACCCGGAGCTGCTGCAGGTCGTGGACCTCGCCAACGTCGCCTGTGGCTTCCACGCCGGGGACCCGGACATCATGTCCGCCACCGTGGCCGCCGCCGTGGCCCACGACGTCGCGATCGGCGCCCACCCCTCCCTGCCCGACCAGTGGGGCTTCGGCCGCCGCGCCATGGTGCTCACCCCGGAGGAGGTCGAGTCCCTGGTCCGCTACCAGGTGGGCGCCCTCACCGGCTTCCTGCTCCAGCACGGGGCGGACCTGCACCACCTCAAGCCGCACGGCTCGCTCTACGGGATGGTCGCCAAGGACCCGGCGCTCATGGAGGCGGTGGCGGCGGTGGCCGCCGACTACCGCGTGCCCGTGCTCGGCATGGCCGGCACCGCCCACGAGTCCGTGTGCGCCGAGCGCGGCGTGCCGTTCGTGGCCGAGCTCTACGTGGACCTCGACTACAACGCCGAGGGCGGGCTGATCATCCAGCGCACGCCCCACGCCACCGACCCGCGCGCCGCCGCGGACCGGGTGGCGCAGGCCCTGGCCGAGGGGGTCGTGCGGGCCGAGGACGGCACGGAGCTGCCGATGCGCTTCGAGTCGGTCTGCGTGCACTCCGACGCCCCGGGGGCGCCCGCGGTGGCCCGCGCCGTCCGCGCGGCGATCGACGCCCACGCGGCGACGGGCACCTGACCCGCCCGGCCGCCGTCGTCCCGGCCTTCCGACCCGGACCCGGAGCTCCCCGACCCGGTGCCCGCCGACCCCACGTCTCCCCACCCGACCGAAAGGACCCGCACCATGACCGAGATCCAGTCCCCGCTCCCCGGTGTCTTCTACCGCCGCCCCTCACCCGACAAGGACCCGTTCGTCCGGGACGGCGACCCGGTCGAGGCCGGCCAGGTCATCGGTCTCATCGAGGTGATGAAGCAGTTCTCGGAGGTCCAGTCGGACGCCGCCGGCACGATCCAGGCCTTCGAGGTGGAGGACGGCGACATGGTCAACCCGGGGGACGTCATCGCCGTCGTCGCGGAGAGCTGAGCCGTGCCGATCTCCACGCTCCTGGTGGCCAACCGGGGCGAGATCGCGGTCCGGATCCTGCGCTCGGCGCAGCAGATGGGCCTGCGCACCGTGCTGGCCGTGAGCGAGGTGGACCAGGACTCCATGGCGGCGGAGCTCGCCGACGCCGTGGCCGTGGTGGGCCCCGCCCCGGCCCAGAAGTCCTACCTGAACGCGGAGGCGCTCGTGGCCGCGGCCCTGGAGCACGGGTGCGACGCCGTGCACCCCGGCTACGGCTTCCTCTCCGAGAACGCCGCGTTCGCCCGGCGCGTCCAGGAAGCGGGGCTGACGTGGGTGGGCCCCGCCCCCGACGTCATCGACCTCATGGGCCACAAGACCCGGGCCCTGGAGGCCGCGATCGCCGCCGGGGTGCCCGTCCTCGCCGGGTCCAACGGGCCCCTGGAGGGCGACGACGACGCCGTCCTGGCGCTGGCCCGGGAGGTCGGCTACCCGCTCGTCATCAAGGCCTCGGCCGGTGGCGGCGGGCGCGGCATCCGCCTGGTCCGCGCCGAGGAGGACCTCCTGCGGACCGTCGACACCGCCCGGTCCGAGGCCGGCGCAAGCTTCGGGGACCCCACCGTGTACCTGGAGCGGTTCGTGGAGCGGGCCCGGCACGTGGAGGTCCAGGTCCTCGGCGACGGGCAGACCTTCCTGCACCTGGGCGACCGCGACTGCTCCCTGCAGCGCCGCTCCCAGAAGATCGTGGAGGAGGCCCCCGCCCCGGACCTGCCGGACGAGGTCCGCGAGCGCATCCGGGACTCCGCCGTGAACCTGGCCCGGCTGTGCTCCTACACCGGGGTGGGCACGGTCGAGTACCTCTACGACCCCGTCCGGCACGAGGCGGCGTTCATCGAGATGAACACCCGCCTGCAGGTGGAGCACCCGGTCACGGAGTTCGTCACGGGCGTGGACCTGGTCGCCGAGCAGCTCACGATCGCCTCGGCCGGGCGCACGGAGCTGCGGCAGGAGGACATCTCCTTCGCCGGGCACTCCGTGGAGTGCCGGATCAACGCCGAGGACCCGGAGAAGGGGTTCATGCCGAGCCCGGGCACGATCAGCCGCCTCGACTGGCCGGAGGGCTCCGAGTACCGCGTGGACTCCGGCGTGCGCAGCGGCGACACCGTGGCCCCGTACTACGACTCGCTGCTGGCCAAGCTGATCGTGCACGCCGAGGACCGGGAGACGGCCGTGCAGCGGATGGGCGCGGCCCTGGCCGCCACGCACGTGGAGGGGATCAGGACCACGGTGCCGCTGCTGCGGCGGCTCGTGCTGGACCCGGAGTTCGCGGCCGTGGCGCACCACACCACCTGGATCGAGACCGAGCTGCTGACCGGCCGGGCCGGCGGCACACCCAGCGACGAGCCCGGCGACGAGCCCGGCGACAGTCCCAGTGAGGGGAGCGCACCATGACCGAGACCCTGTACCTGCCCACCGCCCGGTACACGTGGGGCGGTGACGAGTTCCTGTTCGTGGAGTTCGACGAGGCCATGAACCTCACCGCCCACTACCTGGCCACCACCGTGGCGCACGGCCTCTCCGCCCTGGACCTGCCCGGCGTGGTGGACGTCTGCCCCGCCAACGCGTCCCTGCTGGTGCGCTTCGACCCGGACGTCATCAAGGCCGAGGACCTCAAGCGGCGCACCCAGGAGCTCGAGGGGCAGGCCCGCGAGTCCACGCAGTACACCGCCGAGACCCGGATCATCGAGGTCCCGGTCTGGTACCAGGACCCCTACACCGCCGAGGTCGTGGCCCGCTTCCGCGAGGGCTACCACCAGGACCCCTCCGGCACCGACCTCGACTACGCCGCGAAGGTCAACGGCCTCGCGGACGCCGCCGAGTTCATCCGCCGCCACCACGAGTCCCCGTGGCTGGTGTCCATGGTGGGCTTCGTGGCCGGGCTGCCGTTCATGTACCAGCTCGTGCCGAGGGACCGGCAGCTCGAGGTGCCCAAGTACCTCAGCCCCCGCACCGACACTCCCCCGCTGACCGTGGGCCACGGCGGGTGCTTCGCGTGCATCTACTCGGTGCGCGGCGCCGGCGGCTACCAGATGTTCGGCATCGCCGCCGCCCCCATCTACGACCCCGAGCAGCACCTGCGCGACTTCCGGGACTTCCTCATCCTGTTCCGGCCCGGGGACCTCGTGAAGTTCCGGCCGGTCGACGAGGCCGAGTACCGCTCCATCCAGCAGCAGGTCGAGGACGGCACCTGGCGGTACCGGCAGGCGCCCGTGACCCTCGACGTCGAAGCCGCGCTCGCCGATCCCGACAGCTACAACCGCACCCTTCTGGAGGCCCTCGATGGCGCTGACGATTGAGCAGCCCGGACTGCTGACCACCGTCCAGGACCAGGGACGGATCGGGTACTACCACGTGGGCATCCCGCAGGGCGGGGCCATGGACCAGGAGTCCGCGCAGGCGGCGAACAAGCTGGTCGGCAACACCGCGGTCGAGGCCGTGCTCGAGTGCACCTACACGGGCCCCGCCTTCACCGTGGACGCCCCGACGACGATCGCCGTGACCGGCGCGGACCTCCCCGTGCTGGTCAACGGCGAGGAGCGCCCGTCGTGGCGGCGGATCGAGCTGGCGGCGGGGGACGCCGTGAAGTTCGGCGTGCTCCGCGGCGGCGCCCGGTTCTACCTGGCCGTCCGCGGCGGCATCGCCGTGCCGGAGGTGCTCGGCTCGCGCTCCACCTACGCGATCGGGCGGCTGGGCGGACTGGACGGCCGGAAGCTGGAGGCCGGGGACGTGGTGCCGGTGGGCGAGCCCACCGGCCTGCTGCCCGAGGTCGAGGAGATCCCGGAGCGGCTCCGCCCGGGCTTCGGGAGGTCGCTGGAGCTGCGGATCATGTGGGGCCTCTACGACCACCTGCTCACCGACGAGGGCCGGCGCCGGCTGGTCGAGGAGGAGTGGAAGCTCACCCCCGTGGCGGACCGGATGGGCCTGCGCTTCGAGGGCCCCGGCGTGGAGTGGATCCAGCGCCGGCAGCCGTTCGGGGCGGGCTCGGACCCCTCCAACATCGTGGACGCCGGCTACGCCGTGGGCTCCATCCAGGTCCCCGGCGGCACCCAGCCGATCGTGCTGCACCGGGACGCGGTCTCGGGCGGGGGCTACGCCATGGTGGGCACCGTGATCTCCGCGGACATGGACCTGCTGGCCCGCGCCGCCCCGGGCACGGCCACCCGGTTCCGCGCGGTGTCCATGGAGGAGGCCCTGCAGGCGCGGCACGAGCGGGCCGAGCGGCTGGAGGAGATCTGGGCCCTGTGACCGGCCGCTGGGCCGGTCACGGGCCTGCCCCCAAGACGGCCCCATCCCCCAATGCTCGATTTGACCTCCTCCCCTGCCCGGAGACAGGGGATTCCTACGCCGCCGCGATCTCACGGTCGGTTCGGCGGGTTCCTGCTTCACCGGGGTCCGCGCACGCGAGCGTGCGTCTGACGTCCCCTCCACAGGCATTTAGGGTCTCCGCCAGCCCGGCGGCGACCATGATGTTGACCGCCGCGTTGAAATCCCGGTCAAGGGCGGTGCGGCACTCGACACAGGTCCACACGCGGATGTGAAGCGGCTTGGGTCCGTCCTTCGCCCCGCACACGGAGCACAGTTGAGAGGTGGGCTCGCACTGGGAGATCGTCCGCACGCCCCGGCCGTGGTCGGCGGCCTTTTCCCGAATCAGCCGGGTCAGCGTTGCCCACCCGGCGTCGTTGACGGACTTGCCCATGCGAGTGCGCGCTAAACCGGCCACGTTCAAGCCCTCGAGTGCGATCGCTTGGTTCTCGCGAATCAGTCTGAGGGCAAGCTTGCGGTGGTGATCCAGCCGGGTTTCCCGCACTTTCCGGTGCAGCACCGATACCCGGCGCCGAGCCTTCTCGCGGTTCTTCGATCCTCTCTGCTTTCGGGACAGGGACCGCTGGGCTCGCGCCAGGTCCCGTTCCTTGGTGCGCAACCACCGAGGGTTCGGGACCTTCTGGCGGGTGCCGTCACTGTAGGTGATCGCCGCCAGGTGGGTGAGTCCGACATCCACGCCGGCCGCACGCTGTACTGGCTCGAGCCGCTCAGCATCGGGGGCTGCCACGACAAAGGAGACGTAGTAACAACCGTCGGCCTCCTGGATCACCGTCACCGACGACGGCTCCGACGGGACCGGCCGGGACAGTACGAAGCGAATCCGCCCGATCTTGGGGAGAGTGAGAAACCCGACCCCGTGGGTCGTTTCCTCTACCCGGAACCCGGCATTGCGGGTGAACCGAGCCGACTGCTTGCCACGCCGAGTCCTGAACCGAGGAATCCCGGCCCGCTTTCCCCTGCGCCTGCCGGTCATGGAGTCGAAGAAACTGCGGTAGGCCCGGTCAGCATCCCGCAACGCCTGCTGCAACGGCACCGAGGAGACCTCGGACAGCCACGCTCGCTCCGGGGTCCTCTTCGCCGCGGTCAGCAACCGCTTGGACAGCTCTCCGGCAGTGGGATACGGCTCCCCGGCAAGATATGAAGCCTGGCGGACGGCGATCACATCATTGAAGACGACACGCACGCACCCGAACACCTTCGACAGGGCCCGTTTTTCGTCCCCGTCCGGGTAAGCCCGATACCGATAACGCTTCACCGCAACCCCTGACCACCGATCGCGCGGAATGTCATACACCCGAACCTAGCCACCGCAGCGGACATGCTAAGGACACCCGCACTCGAACCGACACCGGCCGTCCCGCAGGACGGCCACCCGCCGGGAGCGGACTGCATGGCCGGTGCCTCCGGGAGACCGTGACCGTCCCGCGACGTTCTGACAGGCTGGAGGACATACTCACGAGCTGCTGCAACGATCCGCGAGCAGAGGCCTGACCCGACCGACGAGGACACCCCATGGCACCGCACCCCGACCCGCGACTGACCGAGGCCGCCTACCAGGGCCCGGCCCTCGAGGTCGACCGGGACTTCTACGGACGCATCGGCACCGAGACGCGCCGGCGCACCCTGGTCCAGGAGCTGACCGTGCCCATCCGATCGGGCATGGCCTGGGAGGTGCCCGCCGGGCACGTGTGCCGCATCGCCACCGTGGAGGGGCCCCAGGTCGGGGATCTCAACCTCTGGAACCGGCACGACCCCCGCGAACGGTTCTGGGCCTCCCGCACCCGGCAGCTGCAAGCCGCCCACGTGAGCACCTTCGACCGGCTGTGGTCCACCCTGCCGTTCCTGCGCCCCATGGCCACGATCGTCGGCGACACCCTGGCCGACTACGGGGTTGACGCCGCGGGCGGGCGCGTGCACGACACCCTCGGCACCCGCTGCGACCCGTACGTGTCTGCGATGCTCAACGGCGTGGACTTCGACTACCACTGCCACTCCAACCTCACCCGGGCCGCGCTGCCGTGGGGGCTCACCGAGTTCGACGTCCACGACGTGCTCAACGTGTTCCAGTGCACCGGGCTCAACGCCGAGGACCAGTACTTCATGAAGACCTGCCCGGCCACCCCCGGAGATCACTTCGAGTTCTTCGCCGAGCAGGACCTCCTCGTGGCCCTCTCCACGTGCCCGGGCGGGGACCTGTCGAAGCCGATGTTCGGGCCCGGCGTCACCGACCCGGTCGAGATCTGCCACCCCCTGGCCGTGAGCGTCCACGCGCTCGACGACGAGCTCCTGCAGGGCTTGTCCGAGCCGGCCCCCCCGCAGTACCGGGGCGCCCACGGGCTCACGTCGCGGCCGTGGGGCGCCTCCTGAGCCGGGCGGGAGTCCGGGGCGGAGCTCCGAGGCAAGTCGGCGCAACTGTGGACAGAATGCGAATCGATCGGGTAATAAGCCAGTGTTAGTGTTGATGCATCACGCAGGTGATCAGCCGGGGGGCTGAGCCGCCGCGTGAGGATCGCGTCGGGACGACCGGCCGCAAGGCCGCCGGCACGACGACGATCATGATGCCGCCGTCCTGGTGGCAGCGGGCCTCGGACCATCTGGTCAGTCGTCGGGGGGCGACTCCCCTGCCACCGGGACGCGCAGGCCCCTCTCCGCCCGCAGCAGCCGCTCCGCGGTGTGACCGCGGAGCCCGCCGGTCAGGCGAAGGCGAAGACCAGCGGGAAGACCACCACCACGATCGCGGCCCACACGCCGTAGACCGGAAGGTAGCGCGTCTGCCAGCGCTCCAGCTCCGCGAACGGCCGGCGTCCCCGCAGGCACCCGGCGCTCAGCCAGGCCGCCCGCACCAGGTGCACCAGCAGCAGCAGGTTCAGCCCGAGCGCGGCAATCTTGTTGGGGCTGGAGCCGAACTCGGCGATCCGGGTCAGCATCGCGGTCAGCATCACCGCGTCCACCGCCAGGGCCGCGACGACGAGCACCAGCTGCAGGCCGTCGAAGAGGCCGGGCGGCTCGAGCGGGTCCCGGGCGGAGATCGAGTAGAGCAGCAGCGCCAGGACCAGCACGAGGATCGCATCCATCAGGATCAGCAGCCCGCGGTCCACGTCGACGAGCCCGCCGGCCGCCGTGAGCACCACCAGGAGGGCCAGCAGCATCAGGATGGTCAGGGGCGTGAACACCCGGGTGAGGACCGGGGCGATGTTCTCGACGACGTTCTGCTTGGCCTCGACCAGCCACGCGGCCACCACGAGGGCACCGGGCACCGCGAACGGCAGGATCCAGTCCTCCAGCACCGGCTCCAGGTCGATCCCGACGACCTGGAGGGCCCCGAACGTGAGCCCGACCAGCACCGCCCCGCCCAGGGCCAGGAGTGTGTAGTAGATCACGAGCTCGCCGGTGAAGCGGACGAAGTCCATCCGCCGGCTGTCGGAGCGCCACCTCCCGCCCGTGTAGGCGATCCCGGCCAGCAGCCACAGGACCACCGGTGCGTGCAGGACGGCGAGCAGCTCGGTGGAACCGCCGGGGACGAACGGATAGACGTTGAGCACCACCGCCAGCAGCGCGAACGGGACGAGCAGCGCCGCCACCACGCGCGCGGTGAGCCGGCGCTTCCACGCGAAGTACCCGGCGAGGAAGGGCAGCACGAGCAGGCCGAGGTTGCGCGCCAGCACCGCCTCGTCGCCGAGCCAGGCGGTGCCGGCCTTGACCGCCAGCCCGGCCCCGACCGCGAGCGCCAGAACGACGCCCAGCTCCCGCCACGGCGGCGCGCCGGCGTCCTCGGCGTCCTCCGGGAGGAGCACGAGCTGCTTCCACAGCCGCTCGGAGTGCTCGCGGGCGAACTCGTGCGAGACGGCGTCGAGGTTGCCCATGCGCTTGATCGCGACGAGGAAGGCCTCGTCGTCGTCGAGCCCGGTGGCCCTCAGGTCCGCGACCTGTTCGCGCAGGTGGTCCTCGAGCTCGTCCACGTCGGCCGGGGAGATCGCCTGGCGGCGCTGGACCCAGCCGCGCCACCGCCCGATCTGGGCCTCCTGCTCCGCGTGCAGCTCCATCACGCCCACCGCTCGGTCGTGGCGGGCGGCTGCTGCGCGGCCTGCCACACCTGCCGCAGCGCGTCGGCGACGACCGTCCACTGCTCCTGCCGGTCGGCGAGCGCGGCCCGGCCCGAGGCCGTGATCGCGTAGTGCTTGCGCCGGCGCCCGGCCTCGGACGTGCCCCACGAGGAGGACACGTGGCCGAGGCGCTCGAGCCGGTGCAGCAGCGGGTAGAGCATGCCGTCGGTCCACTGCATGGAGCCGCCGGAGAGCTCGCTGACGCGCTTGAGGATCGCGTAGCCGTACAGGTCGCCGTCCGCCAGGATCCCCAGCACGAGCGGGGTGGCCGAGGCGGCGACCAGGTCCTTGTCGATGCGCACTGCGCCTCCTGATACCTAGGTGTGCTATGCATTGAACCCTAGCAGCGCTAGGTATGGCAAACGCGGCGCCGGAAACAACGGCGCGAGTCGGGCGGGGTGGGCACCGCCGCGTCCTGCGCCTACAGTCGAAGCAGAGTTGCAGAAGAGAACGCCCCGAGGAGGTGGTGATCCGTGAGCACGCAGCCCGGCCTCGCCGCGCTCCCACTGAGCACGCCGCTGGAGGCGGAGGTCCGCCCCTCCCGCGGCGTCTACGCCTGGTGGCTGGACACCGCCCGCTCCCCCACCCCGGAGGCGGCCGGGCTGCACCTGCCCGCGGTGCCGCGGCTCCGCCACTCGTCGGGGACGGCCGAGCTGCTCTACGTGGGCCGCGCCCGGCGCGACCTCCACCAGCGGATCAGCGGCCAGCACCTGCGGCGCACCCGCTCCTCCGCGCTGCGGCGCACGCTGCTCGCCGTCCTCCTGCCCGGGGACCCGTCCTGGAGGGACGGCGCCGCCGTGGACGGGCGGGGGCGCGTGGTCCTCGACGAGGCGCACGAGCAGCGGCTCACGGCGTGGATGCAGGAGCACCTGCTCCTCGGCTGGGCGGAGTGCGGGACGAAGGACGACGTCGACGCCCTCGAGCAGCACTGGGTCGCCGGGCACCAGCCGGCGCTCAACACCGAGGGCACCGGCCACGGCCCGGAGCTGACCGAGCTCAAGCGGGTCTTCCGCGAGGGCCTGCCTCAGCGGTCCTGAGCCCCCGGGGCCGCTGGAGCCGCGGCGGTAGAATGGGTGCCCAGCACGCACGTGGTCATTCGGGGGCCGTCATGAACAACACCGGGAGCAGCAGCGGAGCCGCCGTCTGGGTGGTGGCCCTGATCGCCGTGGTGGTCGCCGTCGGCCTGTTCCGGTTCGTGCTCCTCGGCGGGGTGGCCCTCCTCGGCCTGGCCCTGGTCGGCATGCTGGTCTGGCTCAGCGCCGGTGTCATCACGAGCCGGACCCGCGCCGCCGGGCAGGACGCGCCCGAGGACGACGACGCCGGGCCGCCGCTCGCCGGCCCGCAGACCGGGCGGACGTCCCTGGAGGAGGCCCGGGCGGCCGGGGCGTCCAACATGCGCACGGCCTGGATCTCGTGGCACCTCCGCTCCCTGCCCCCGCCGGAGGACTCCCGGGATCCCCGGCTCCTCACGGGCACCCTGTCCGTGGTGCCGCAGGCGGACTGGGACGTGGACCGGCTCCGCACGCACGGCCGCGCGCTGTGGTCCCTGCGCCGCAGCGCCCGGCGGCACGACCTGCTCGACCAGCTGGACGCCCGCCTGGACCGGGTGGTCGCCATGATCTCCGACCTGACCGACGCCGAGTTCGACACCGCCCTCGGCCAGGTCAACGACCAGTACCTGTACCACCCGGACCGGCAGGTCCGCACCGCCTACCTGGAGGGCGGCGCCCTGGGGGTGGACCTCATCATGGACGCCGTGACCGCCGCCCGGGCCCAGGCCCGCGAGGACGCCGCCACGAGGGCCGCCGCGGAGGCCCTGGCCCAGCAGCGCACCGCCGCGCTCCGCGCCCTGCGGGAGACCCACCACCCCACCGCGGGCCGGGACGCCCGCGCCGCCTGGGACGAGCAGGCCCGGAAGCTCGAGGAGTGACCCGCCCGCGGACGGGGCGCCGGAACGGTCGATCCGTCCCGGCGCCCCGTCAACGCGCCCGGGCCGGCATCACCGGGGGTGGTGGGACTCCTCGAGCTCGAACACCGGGGTGGGCAGGCCCTCCATCCGGGCCTTGAGCTGCAGGGCGAGGTACTTGGAGTAGTGCCTGCTCTGGTGCAGGTTCCCCCCGTGGATCCAGAGGTTCTCCACGTTGGTGGGCTTCCACATGTTCCGCAGCTCGCCCTCCCAGGGCCCGGGGTCCCGGGTGGTGTCGGAGCCGTAGCCCCAGCACTTGCCCACCCGGTCGGCGACCTCCGGGGAGATCAGGTCCGCGAGCCACTCGTTCATGGACCCGTAGCCGGTGGCGTGGACGACGAGGTCGGCCGGCAGCTCGGTCCCGTCGTCGAGCACCACCGCGTCCTCCGTGAGCCGGTCGACCTGGCCGGTGGCCAGCTGGACCCGCCCGTCGATGATCAGCTGCGAGGCGCCCACGTCGATGTAGTACCCGGAGCCCCGGCGCAGGTACTTCAGGAACAGCCCGGAGCCGTCCTCCCCGAAGTCGAGGTCGAAGCCGGCCGCCTCGAGCGCGTCGTAGAACTCGCGGTCCCGCTCGGCCATCGCCTCGAACGCGGGCCGCTGGACGTCCGGCAGGACCCGGTACGGCCAGGACGCGAACAGCATGTCCGCCTTCTCCGTGGTGATGCCGGCCTCCAGCGCCTCCTCGGAGTAGAGCGGCTTGAGGACGAGGTCCATGAGCGACTCGCTGCGGGAGATGTGGGTGGAGGAGCGCTGGACCATGGTGACCTCGGCCCCGTGCTCCCAGAGGTCCGCGCAGATGTCGTGGGCGGAGTTGTTGGACCCGATGACCACGGCCCGCTTGCCCGCCCAGTCGTCGCCGCCGACGTGGGCGGAGGAGTGGTGCTGCGCGCCCCGGAAGACGTCGGCGCCCGGGAAGTCAGGGATTCTCGGGTACCCGGAGACGCCCAGGGCGAAGACCAGCTGGGTGGGGTGCAGCACGACCTCCTCGCCGTCGCGGTCGACTGCGACGGTCCAGGTCCCGGACTGCTCGTCCCACTCGGCCGACCGGCACTCGGTCCTCGCCCAGTAGTTCAGCTCCATGATGTCGGCGTAGTGCATCAGCCAGTCGGCGACCTTGTCCTTGGCGGGGAACACCGGCCAGTCGTCCGGGAACGGCAGGTAGGGCATGTGGTCGTACCAGACCGGGTCGTGCAGGTGCAGGGACTTGTAGCGGTTGCGCCAGGCGTCCCCGGCCTTCTCGTGCTTGTCCACCACGATCGTGGGGATGCCGAGACGCTGCAGCCGCGCGGCCAGGCCGATCCCGCCCTGCCCGCCGCCGACGACGAGGCAGTACGGCTGCTCCGTCCGGCCGAGGGCCTCCTCCCGCGCCCGGCGCCGCTCCAGCCAGGTGGTGCGCTCGCGGGTGATCTCGTGGACCACCCCGCGGTCCCGGCGCGGCCCCTTCTGCTCCTCGAAGCCGCGCAGGTCCTGCAGCGTGGTCAGCAGGGTCCACGCCTTCCCGTCGCGCAGCCGCAGGTAGCCCCACCCGGAGCCGGCGGAGGTCTCGAAGCGCACCCAGCACTCCGTCACCCCGTCCGCCTCGGTGGGCTCGCCCTCGACCTTCCACCCGGAGGGTCGGACGTGCGGCAGGGTCTGGGCGAGCATCCGGCAGATCTGCTCGCGGCCCTCCAGCGTCTTCAGGTTCCAGGTGAACGCCAGGAAGTCGCGCCAGTAGCTCTCCTCCGCGAACAGATCCGCCGCCGCGTCCGCGTTGCCGGCCGCGAGGGCGTCCTCCAGGGCGGCCAGCCAGGAGCGGGCGGTGTCCGTGCCGGCTCCCACGCCGGTGTCGATCGTGGTCATGGTTCCTCCTCGGTGTACGCCGGACGCCCAGTGGCATAGGGTCCGATGTGATGCGTGTCACCACTGTGGGGCCGAGGGGGTTTCCCCGGCGTTGCATCAGGACGGACGCCGTGACGGACCCCGTGACATCGGGACGGGCGCAGAGGACGGAGGAGCGCGCTGTGGACAGCTGCGGATCGGCGAGGACACCGGAACGGGTGCGTTCGGCGTGGGAGCGGTGCGCCGCCCGGGGCATGTCCCGCGACCTGGACGGCCCGCGAGAGGTGCTCCCGGACCACGAGGTCGAGCAGCTGCGCGCCCTCTCCCCGCTGGGGTCGCACGTCGACGTCGTCGCCGACCTCCTGGGCGTCGTCCGTGACGCCGCCGAGGCCCGGGTCGCCGTCCTCACGGGCCCCGACGGCACCGTGCTGTGGCGGCGCGGGGGACGCTCGCCGCTGGGACGCGCCGACGGGCTCGGCTTCGTCGAGGGCGCCGGCTGGGACGAGCACGGCGTGGGCACCAACGCGATCGCCCAGGCGCTGCGCAGCGGGACCGCGGAGGAGCTGCGGGGCACGGAGCACTTCGCCCGGTCCCACAGCGCCTGGGACTGCACGTCCGCCCCGGTGCGCCACCCGGGCAGCGGGGAGGTGCTCGGCGTCATCGACCTGTCCGGGCCGCGGGGCACCGCCACCCCGGACACCAGGGCCCTGGTCCGCTCGGCCGCGCGCGTCGTCGAGACGCTGCTCGCCGCCCGGACGGACTCACGACACCCCGCCGGCACGACCGGCACGCCTCCCCTGGAGCTGCGCCTGCTCGCCGAGCCGGCTGCGGCCCGGGTGGGCGGCGGGGACTGGTTCCCCCTGCCGACGCGCTCGGCGGAGATCCTCGCGCTGCTCAGCCTGCGCGAGCGCGGGTGGAGCGCCGAGAAGATGGCCTATGAGCTCTACGGTGAGCACGGCACCCCCGGCACGGTCCGCACGGAGATCCACCGGGTCCGCCGCCGGCTCGGGGCGGTGATCACCACCGGCCCCTACCGCTTCGCCGATCCGGCCGCCGTCACCAGCGACGTCTCACAACTAAGGACCGCCCTGGAGCAGGGCGAGGTGACCCGGGCCCTGAACATCTACCGGCAGCCGCTGCTGCGCTCCTCGGACCTGCTCACCATCGAGGAGTGGCGCTCCGAGCTGGACCGGGAGACCGCCGAGGCCGTGCGGCGCAGCGGCGACGCCCGGATCGAGACCCGCTGGTCCCACACCGAGATGGGCCACGCCTACCGGCGCGGATGAGCCGGGGCGGGGGCACGACGGCGCCGGGCGGACCGGCCGGATGCCGGCGCTCCCCCGCACCGTTCACGACCCCGGTGAACGTCGGTGAATCCTGTGAATCTGGTGAATCTCGCTCCGGGCAGGGCTCCGGCCCAGCCCTCCGGCCACGGTGCGTCCGGGCTCGTCGTCCGGATCGGGTCTCACTCCCGGGTCGTCACGATCGGGTCCGCCCACACGATGTTCCACCGGTGGCCGTCCGGGTCCGCGAACACCCGGTGGCTCGTGTAGCTGTCGTCCTTCCGCTGCCCCGCGGTGGCGCCGGCGGCGACCGCCCGCTCGACCAGGGCGTCGACCTCCTCGGGGATGTCGACGAGCAGGGCGAAGCTGCCGCTCACCGTGCGAAGGGGGTCGGCGAGCTCCTGGTCCTCGCCGATCGCCTGCTGCATGAACCGCCGCTCGACGAGCGTGACCCCGAAGCCCTCCCCGAGATCCAGGATCAGGCTGCGCCCCTCGGCCATGCCGGGGGCCGTCCGCCAGCCCAGGGCCTGGTAGAAGGACCGCGAGCGCTCCAGGTCGGCGACGGGGATGTGGGGGAAGAACTTGTACGCCACGGGAACTCCTGGAGCTTCGGCGGGCCGGGACTCCATGCTCCTCCCGGCTCGGGGACGGCACAACGGTGTGACCGCCCCGTTGCGGGCTCGCAGCCCTCGGGGTCTCCGCCGGGCTGCGGAGACCCCGCGGTGCTCACTCGGGCCAGGCGTTCTCCTGGATGATGCGCACGAAGTCCTCCCGGTGGAAGTCGGGGTCGAAGTGGGCGAGCACGTCGTCGTTCATGGTGCCGAAGGTGGTCTCGGGCCGGTCGGCCATGCCGTCGTAGAACGCGCGGAGGATCTTGTTCTTGAAGTCCGGCCGGGGGTGCGCGGCGACGACCTCGGCGCGGTGCTCCTCGGAGATCTGATCCAGGTCCAAGCCCAGCACGTCGGTCTCGACGCCGAGGGTGACCACGGCGACCTCGGGCTCCAGGTGCAGCGGGATGGCCGGCGTGGTGTGCAGGGCGATCGCCAGCCACACGTTGCGCGCCTCCTCGGCGGAGCGGCCGTGGTCGCGCAGGAACGCCTGTGCCGCCGCGGCGCCGTCGATCTCGAAGCGCTGGTCCCGGGTGCGGTACTCGTCGGTGAGGCCGAGGTCGTGGAACATCGCGCCCACGTAGGCGAGCTCCGGGTCCACCTCGATTCCGCGCGCGGCGGACTTGAGCATGCCGAAGAGGAAGACGCGGCGGGAGTGGTTGAACAGGCTCTCGTCGGCGGCTCGCCGGACCAGCTCGGTGGTCTCGCGGACGAGGGCGGAGTCGGGAACTGTGATGCCGGCGATGGTCTCGGCCAAGGTGTCTCCTCTGCTCGGGTGCGTGGTGTCGTGCGGGACCGGCGCGCGGCCGGCCCTCTCCTCACTCTCTCCCACCGGTGGCGGAATGCCCAGCGTCCGGACGGACGACCGTCCCACAGATCCGGACATTCCGGACGGCTCCACCCCGCGCCCCATGGGCACCGCCGGTGTCCCCCGCTCGGAGAAACGCGCTCAGGCGAGCGAGCAGCGGGACCGCAGGATCGAGATGCCCTCACCGGTCAGGTCGTCGCAGTACGCCGCGCGGCCGGCCAGCGCCATGACGATCGCCAGGGTGGGCCCGCTGACCAGTGGCCCGGCGCCGGACTCGAACGGACCGTCGGTCGCCACCAGGTGGAGGCCCTGGGCGGCGCTGCGGCTGGGCACCGCGAAGTCCTTGCCCACGTAGAACCGTGCCACCGAGGTCACGGTCCCGACCAGCGGCGTGCGCGGCAGCCCCAGCGGGCGGCGGATGTCCTGGCCGTGGACCACGACCTCCCCCAGCCACGCCGCGGTGTCCTTGGAGGGCGCCGCGGTGCTGCCGGCCACGGCCCGGAACCGCTGGAGCGTCTCGGCCGGGGTGGCGCCCCGGTGCTCCTCGAGGCGGCGCTGGTTGTGCAGGTCGAAGTCGAAGCGGGCGCCGAGCACGCTCCGGAGCCAGCGGAGCCGGCCGATGCTCGCGGCCGCGGTCAGGTGCGCGACGACGTCCACCACGGTCCACCGCTCGCACAGGGACGGCGCCGCCCACTGCGCCTCGTCCAGGCCGGCCAGGTCCTCGGCCAGGCGCGCCCGCTCGGCGTGGACGGCCGCCCACAGGTCGTTCCGGTTGCTCGGCTCCATGAGCCCCATCGAAGCACACGCCGGCGGTCCGGGGTGCCGGGGCCTTCGGTGTCCGCCGATCCCGATAGCGTGGCACTGGACCCACCCCCTGGGAGAGCACCCCCGACCGCACGAGGAGCCTCGATGACGAGCATCCGATTCCTCCACACGAGCGACTGGCAGCTCGGCATGACCCGGCACTACCTCGAGGGCGAGGCCCAGTCCCGGTACACGGGCGACCGGGTCGAGACGATCCGCCGCATCGGGGAGCTGGCCCGCGCCCGGGGGTGCGCGTTCGTGGTGGTGGCCGGCGACGTCTTCGAGCACGCCAACCTCAGCCGCCGGGACGTCGGGCGCGCCCTGGACGCCATGGGCTCGGTGCGGCTGCCGGTGTACCTGCTGCCCGGCAACCACGACCCGCTCGGTCCGGGGTCGATCTACGCCCAGGACGCGTTCCTCGGCTCGAGGCCGGACAACGTCGTCCTCCTGGACGAAGTGGGCCCCTGGCCGGTCGTCGAGGGCGTGGAGCTGGTGGCCGCGCCCTGGCGCAGCAAGCGGCCCGACGCGGACCCGGTCGCCCCGGCCCTGGAGGGGCTGGAGCCGGACGGGACGCTGCGCGTCGTCGTCGGCCACGGGATGCTCGACGAGCTGGACCCCGACCGCACCTCTCAGGTGACCGTGCGGCGCGCGCCCCTGGACGAGGCGCTGGCCCGAGGGGCGATCCACTACGTGGCGCTGGGCGACCGGCACATCCGCTGGCCCGAGGACGACCGCGGCGCGATCCACTACTCCGGCACCCACGAGTCCACGGGCTTCCGCGAGCACGGCCGCGGCCACGTGCTCGAGGTGGCGCTGGACGGGAGCACCGTGGACGTCACCTCCCACGAGGTGGGTCAGTGGGAGCACCGCGTCCTCGCCCGGCAGCTCGACGGCGCTGACGACGTCGGGACGCTGCGGGCCGAGCTCGCTGCCCTCACCCCGAAGGAGCGGATCATCCTCAAGACCGTCTTCACCGGCACCCTCAACCTCTCCGAGTCCGCAGAGCTGGACCGGCTGCTCGAGGAGCAGGCGGAGATCTTCGCGAGCCTCAACGCGTGGGAGCGGCACACCGACCTGGTGGTGATCCCGGACGAGCACGAGTTCGAGGACCTGGACGTCGGCGGGTACGCCGCCGACGCCGTGACCGATCTGCGCGAACTGGCGGCCTCGGACTCCGAGGACGCGCCCGCCGCCGGGGACGCGCTCCGGCTCCTGTACCGCCTCGTGGGAGGACCGACCCGATGAAGCTGCACCGTCTCAAGCTGGAGAACTTCCGCGGCGTGACCGCCCGCGAGGTCGACTTCCCCGACGCCGGGGTCGTCGTGCTGACCGGCCGCAACGAGATCGGCAAGACCTCGATGATCGACGCCCTGGACGCGCTGATCGAGCTCCCGGACAGCAGCCGGCACAAGAAGATCGCCGAGGCCAAGCCCGCCGGCCGGGACGTGCCCGTCCTGGTGGAGGCGGAGTTCTCGATCGGGACCACCCGCGTGGTCTACACCAAGCAGTGGCTGAAGCGGCCGTCCACGACCCTCCGCTACGTGGGCGGGGCCGGGGACGGCCGCACGCTCACCGGCCGCGAGGCCCACGACGCCGCCGAGCAGCTGTGGGGCGGGGCCGACACCGCGCTGTGGAAGGCCCTGCGCTTCATGCAGGCCGGCGGACTGACCCAGAACGCCCTCACCGACAGCGCGGCGCTGCGCCGGGCCCTGGAGTGCCACGCCGGCCAGGCCCAGGGCGACGACCGCGAGGTCGCCTCCCTCCTGGAGCGCGTGAGCGCGGAGTGCGACAGGTACTGGACCTCGACGCGGAAGAAGAACGCCAAGTACCTCCAGGCCGAGACCGACTGCCGTGCGGCCGGGACCGCGGCCGCGGAGGCCGCCGAGGAGCTGCGGGGCATCGCGGTGGTCGAGGAGGAGCTCGCCGAGCTCACGGAGGAGATCGCCGCCACCGGCCGGAAGCTCGGGACGGCCCGGGCGGAGAAGGCGGAACTGGACCGTGCCGCCGCGGAGATCGAGGCCGTCCAGCGGCAGCGGCAGGAGGCCCAGCGCCGGAAGGACGCCGCCCAGGGCGGGCTCGACCGCGCCCGGGAGCACTCGGCCCGCCGTGCGGAGCTCGTGGCCGCACTCACCGCCGATGAGGAGCGCAGCGCGGCGCTGGCCGAGGAGATGCGGTCCTGCGAGCAGGAGCTCGCCCCGGTGCACGAGCACGCCGAAGAGGCCGAGGAGCGCCGGACCGCGGCCCAGACCGCCGTGCAGGAGGCCCGGGCGGCCCACCGCTCCGCCCGGGAGGACCGGAAGCACCTCGACGACGTCGAGCGCCACCGCCGCGTGCTCGAGATCCTGGACTCCCTCGAGGCGGTCCGGGCGCAGCTGGCCGAGCTGCGGGCCCGTCCCGGCACGGAGATCGACGAGGGCGTCCTGGACGAGCTGGAGCGGGCCGAGCGGGCGGCGGAGAAGGCCGAGGCGGAGCTGGCGGCCGGCAGCGCCCGGGTGGAGCTGACCGCCCTGGGCCGCGCCCGCCCGATCACCCACGGCGACAGCACCGAGGAGATCGCCCCCGAGGAGCCGTGGTCCGTCCCGGTGACGGACGAGGTCGAGATCGAGATCCCCGGCGAGTGGCGGCTGCGGGTCTTCCCGGAGCAGGGCATCGCGACCCGCCGGGACGCCGCCCGCACGGCCCGCGAGAGGTTCACCGCGCTGCTGGCGCGGCACGGGGTCGACTCGGTCGCCGAGGCCCGCACCCAGTGGCGCGCCGCCCAGGAGTTGGCGCAGCAGGTGCGCGAGGCCGTGGCCCAGCGCGACCGCCTGCTCGACGGCGAGGACGAGAGCCGCCTGCGCGACGACCGGGACCGCCTCACCGCCGCGATCGAGCAGTACGGCGACCGGCGGGACGACGACGCTCCGCTGCCGGAGACCGCCGGCGCCGCCCAGGAGACGGTCGAGGCCGCCGAGGCCGCCCTCAATGACGCCGAGGACGCCGCGCTCCATGCCGAGGCCGCTGCCGAGGCGGCCCGGTCCGCCCTGCAGTCCGCCCAGACGACGCTGCACTCCCTCCAGGGCGCCGCGCTCGAGCAGGAGCGCGCCCTGGCCGGCTCCCGGACCCGGCTCGAGGACGCCCGCCGCGAGGCC
This sequence comes from Kocuria sp. CCUG 69068, assembly GCF_020833785.1. Taxonomy (NCBI): domain Bacteria; kingdom Bacillati; phylum Actinomycetota; class Actinomycetes; order Micrococcales; family Micrococcaceae; genus Kocuria; species Kocuria sp. CCUG 69068. The sequence goes on along the minus strand of NZ_PDDL01000007.1, from coordinate 54,743 downwards.
CCGGACGAGGACCTCGACCGTGCCGCCACCGCGGAGGCCGAGGCACTGGCCGCCGTCCAGGAGGAGATCGACGGGCACGAGGCGGCCCTTGCCGGCCTCGACGCGGACCGGGTGCTCGCCGACCAGCAGCACGTCGCGGACGAGATCACGGGGCTCGAGACGCTGCTCGGCGAGCGGCGGGGCCGCCACCAGTCCCTGGCAGGGCGGCTCGAGGGCATGGGCCGGGACCGGGTGCAGCTGGCCCACGACCAGGCCGAGACACGGCTCGAGGCGGCTCGTCGCCACCTCGCCGGGATCGAGCGGCGCGCCGAGGCCGCCCTGCTTCTGGAGCGGACGCTGCTGGAGCACCGCGAGCGCGCCCACGCCCAGTACGTCCAGCCGTTCCGCACCGAGGTGGAGCACCTCGGCAGGTCGGTCTACGGCCCGGACTTCGAAGTCCAGGTGAGCGGGTCCCTGGAGGTGGAACAGCGCAAGCTCGACGGCGACTGGCTGCCCTTCTCCGCCCTCTCCACCGGGGCCAAGGAGCAGCTGGTGATCCTCATCCGGCTCGCCACCGCTCTGCTCGTGGATCCGGAAGACGGGGTGCCGGTGCTGCTCGACGACGCCCTGGGCCATTCCGACCCGCAGCGGCTCCGACGGCTGGCCTCGGCCATCACCACCGCCGGGGAGCGGACCCAGGTGATCGTGCTGACCTCCAACCCCGAGCGCTTCGTGAACCTGCGGGAGGCCCACCGCATCGAGATCTGAGCCCCTGCGGGTTCAGGAGGCCGGCCCACCGCCCGAGGGCGCCATCGGGCCCACCACGCGGTAGGTCGCGCAGACGAACGCGCGGTTGCGGGCCACGTCCGTCAGCTCCAGGTCGAACCGGCGGGGGAACAGGGGGCGGCCCGCCCCGAGCGTGACCGGCGCGATGGAGACCATCAACTGGTCCAGCAGTCCCGCCTCGGCGAACTGGGCGGCCAGGTCGCCGCCGCCGACCACCCAGATGTCCTTCCCGCCGGCGGCCTCCGCGAGAGCGGCGTGGATCGGTGCCACCTCCCCCTGGGCGAAGCGGAGGTCGGCCCCGGCGATCCCCGGCAGCTCGGTGTGGGTGACCACCCAGGTGGGCATGTCGTAGGGCCAGTCCTCGCCGGAGGCCTGCAGGTGCGCGCGGACCCACTCGTAGGTGGTGCGGCCCATCACGACCGCCCCGACCCCGGCGATGAACTCGTCGTAGCGGAACGGCCCCTCAGGATCGGTGTCCTGCCGGAACAGCCACTCCAGGGAGTCCTGCTCGTCGGCGAGGTAGCCGTCCAGGGTGGTGGCGGTGTAGAAGACGGTGCGGGTCATCGGAGGCCTCCTGGGCGTCGCTGCAACCCGTCGATCGGATTCCCGGAACCGGGGGTGACTCCAGCATGGCGCAGCACCAGTCGGGCCGGAAGGCACGGAGACCCACTGGCCGCTCACGTGAGGTGGACCACATAGAATCGTGGTCACCGACGCGAGGAGGCGGCATGAGCATCGAGGACGAACGGCGTATTCGCGCTGCCGCCCGGGCACCGCACGAGCCGCAGCCGCGCCGCCGCACCCCGCACGGCCGCGGTGCACGCGAGGCCGGTCTGGAGCGGGCCCTGGACGAGGTGCGCAAGGTCGGGGTCGAGGCGAGCGATCTGCTGCGCAGAGAAGGCCTGAAACCGGCCAAGCTCGTGCACGTCCCCCGCGGCGCCAGGTCCTACCCCCTGGTCGGCCACGCATTCTCCCGGGTCGCGTGCGGCTACGGGTGGCACGTCATCCGCGGCCTCGTCGTCGGCACGGACGGCCGGCTGTGGACGCGCACGCCGCTGCACGACCCCACGCCGCAGAAAGACCTGGACGCGTGGCGGCTGGACGTGGAGCCTCCCGGCGGGCGGGGCGAGCTGCCCCACCCCGTGCAGTACGACGGGACCTCCCTGCACACCGTGCGCCGGCTCTCGGAGCACGAGTACCTGAAGGTCGACCTCATCGACCACCTCACGGACGGCTACGCGCGGCTGCTCGTCCTCCACCACCGCCGGAGGTCATGAGCGGCGCGTGCCGTTCCGCAGGAGGCCGAGGAGCACGACCACGGCCAGCAACAGGACCATGCCCGCGTAGCCGATCGCTGTGGGCACCAGACCGACCTCGCCCGCGACGGCACCGGCCGCCACGGCCGGGATGCTGTGGGAGAGATAGCTGACCACGTAGATCGCCGAGAGCAGCCCCGCCCGCTCGTGCGGCGCCGCCTGAGGCAGCAGCGTGCGCAGCACCCCGAGGAAGCCGGCGCCGAAGCCGACGCCGGCCACCACCGTCGCGGCGAAGTACAGGCCCACGGACCCGACGACGAGCGCCGCGATCGTGGCAGCCATGCCCACCACCAGGACGCCCATGCCCACGGCGAGCACCCGCTCCGGCGAGGTCCTGCCGAACAGCAGGATCGCGATCCCGCCGGTGCCCGTCAGCGCCGCGACCACGAGACCGGTGAGGACCACGGAGTCCGCCCCGGTCAGCGAGCGGACCAGGTTGGGCCCCAGGGAGATGATCAGACCGCCCAGGGACCAGCACGCAGCCGTGGCGGGCAGCACCCACACCGCCGAGCGGCGCACCTGCGGCGGGAAGGAGACGCGCGGACGCAGCGAGGCCAGCGCCCCGGGGGCACGTTCCACGGTCTCGGGGCCGAGGGCCGTGCCCACGGCCTGCAGCACCAGCAGCACCAGCAGCACGAGGAAGATGAGGTCGATCATCTGCGGGGCGGCCGCGACGATGAGGCTCGAGGCCACCGCTCCCCCGGCCAGACCGAGAACCGGTCCCGCCCCGGTGATCACGGTCCCCAGCCCCCGGCGGCCCTCCGGTTCGAGTTCGATGACGTAGGCGCCCAGCGCGCCGGTCGCGGTGCCCGTCGCCACGCCCTGGACCAGCCGTGCCAACACCAGGGTCGCCTCGCTGTCCGCCAGCACGAACACGGCCATCGCGGCGATCTCCAGGGCCAGGGCGGCCAGCAGCACCGGGCGGCGCCCCAGGTGGTCGGACAGCGACCCCACCGTGAGCAGCGCGGCGAGCAGGGACACCACGTACGCGGCGAAGATGACGGTCAGCACGACCGGCGGGAAGCCCCACAGGTCCTGGTACAGCGGGTACAGCGGGCTGGGCGCGCTGGAGGCGGCCATGACCACCACCAGCACGGACGCCTGCATCCAGAACGCCGCCTTCGCGGACAGCACGGGACGACGACGGGGCGCGGCGCCGGAGCGGAGGAACATGCAGGGCCTTTCGGGACGGACCGGGGAACGCGATGTCGTCGCGTCAACCTCACGGTAGCCCCGCCGGTGGACCCCTGGGGACTCACTCCGCCCCGGCGGGATGCCCTCGCCCCGCCCCGACTCCTCAGGAGGCCCGCCCCCGGCCGATCAGGGGTAGAGGCCCCGCGTGCGGTGGGCGTCGGCCACGCGCTCCACGGCGGTGACGGTGGCGGCCTCGCGCAGGGTGAGGCCCCGGGCCGAGGCGACGTCGAGCAGGTGGTGCCAGGCGGAGAGCATGCGGTGCTCGAGACGGTGGTCGACCTCCTGGCGGGACCACCAGTAGGCCTGGTTGGACTGCACCCACTCGAAGTAGGAGACGACCACGCCCCCGGCGTTGGCCAGGATGTCCGGCACCACCAGCACCCCGGCCTCGGTGAGGACCCGGTCGGCCTCGGCCGTGGTGGGGCCGTTGGCGCCCTCGACGACGACCCGGGCCCGGACCTCGTGGGCGTTCGCCCCCGTGAGCACCCCTTCCACCGCCGCGGGCACCAGGAGGTCCACCTCGAGAACCAGCAGCTGTTCGCCGGGGATCGTCTCGGCCCCGGGGAAGCCGACGACGGAGCCGATGACGGCCACGTGGTCCTGCAGGGCGCGGATGTCCAGGCCGTCGGCCCGGTGGACCGCTCCGTACTGGTCGGAGACGGACACCACCTTCACCCCGGCCTCGGTGAGGAACAGGGCGGCGTCGGCGCCCACCTTCCCGAAGCCCTGCACCGCCGCGGTGGCCCGCGCGGCGGTGATGCCGACGTGCTCGAGGGCGGCCAGCGCGATGTGCACCACCCCGGCCGAGGTCGCCGAGGCGCGCCCCAGGGATCCGCCGAGGCTCACCGGCTTGCCGGTGACCACCCCGGGCACGGTGTAGCCGGAGGAGACCGAGAAGGTGTCCATCATCCAGGCCATGGTCTGTTCGTCCGTGCCGATGTCCGGGGCGGGGATGTCCTTGTCCGGACCGATGATCGGCAGAATCTCGGAGGTGTAGCGGCGGGTCAGCCGTTCGATCTCGGGACGGGAGTAGCGGCGGGGGTCCACGGTGATGCCGCCCTTGGCCCCGCCGTAGGGGACGTCGATCAGGGCGCACTTCCAGGTCATCCACATCGCCAGGGCACGGACCTCGTCGAGGTCGACCTGCGGGCTGTAGCGCACCCCGCCCTTGGCCGGGCCCCGGGAGACGTTGTGCTGGACCCGGTGACCGGTCAGCACCTCCACCGACCCGTCGTCACGGCGCAGCGGGATGCTCACGGTCATCTCCCGCCGCGGGCTCGCCAGCAGGGCGTGCAGACCGGGCTCGTAGTCCAGGGTGGCCACGGCGGAGGCCAGCTGCGCCTGGGCATCGACCAGTGGGCCCACGGTGTGGGGGGTGGTACCGATCCCGGGCAGGGACGACACGTCGGTGGTCATGGCGGCAGGTTCTCCTGAAGGCAGTGAAAGGGAGGTCGCGGCACGAATGACTCCGGCCTGCGGAGTGTGATGTGCACAACATCAGTGTGAGCCTCCAGAACCGTCAGGAACAGCGATGAATTCTGCGCATGAATCATCAGGATCGCTTACCGAACCCCGGTCATTACCTGCGACTCCAGGACGCTCGGGACCGTGCCGCGGTCCCGGAGAGCAACGGCAACGAGCGCCGGCGTCTCCTACCGATCGTCCCGTCGGCGCACCATCTCGGCGATCCACACGGGGGCGTACGGAGACGTGCAGTTCGGCGGGGTCGGATAGTCCTTGAGCACCCCCAGGCGCTCACCGATCTCGAGAGCCCGGGTTCGGTGCTCGGGGTGCTCGATCCCGATCTGCGCCAGGCAGGTGTTCATCGCCCACTGCAGGCGCTCCGGGGCGGCCTTCATCTGCGCCTCGATGACGTCGAGCAGGCCGGCGAGGTCGAGGCCCTCGGGCTTCTTCACCACGCGGTCGGCGGTCAGCGTCCACCCGGCGCTCGCGACCGCGGGATCCGGATCGGCGAACCACGCCACGCGGAGGTCCTCGGCGTGCGGGCTCTTCTTCACCACGTAGTTCACGAACCAGTCGTGCACCTTGGGGACGCGCGTCTCGCGCACCATGGCGCCCAGCTCGTTGCGTTCGAACGCCTTCGGGCGGCAGATCAGGAGAGCCAGCAGTCTCGCCGCGGTGTCCCCCGTTCCCCAGAGCTCGAGGGCGAGGTCCTGCTGCGCCTTCAGCCGCTTCGCGACCGCCCGCAGCTGGGTGAGGTTCACCCCGTGGTCGTCGCCGTGCCGCTCGTTAACGGCACGCACCCTAAGGTCCTCGAGCGCGGCCAACTCTGCCAGCACCTCGCCCACCGTTGTCTCGGCCATTCCGGCCTCCTGTCCGTTGCAAATGAGAGCCAGACTACGAGAAAAGCGGTGCCCGGCCGGGAGCACGCGGGATCAAATGTCATCTTGTCTTGCGGCAGACCCACCTCCAGACACTCCGTGGTCGGTGTAGACGTCATCGCGCCGAACGCCAGGCCGCAGGAGGTCAGAAAACTAACCGTCGGCATCCTGTTGCCGCGTCGACACTCTGACGTACCCGATCAGCTTCCCCACGCCCACCTCAGCAGTCTCGCAACTGACATTGAGTACAAATCCTAGGGGCATGGATAAAGCACGAGGATGCGAGACAAACCAAACCGCCGAAACTTGTGGGTGCAAAGCATCCGGACGAGACGTCTCGCATCCCATGCCTTCAAAGACACACCAGTGAAGCCGCGTCTGCGTATGGGGTAAATGCGTGCAATGGTTACGATGAACCTGACTAGTGATCGTCAGAGGCCGTAGGAGGAACGATGCCGTTTGAGGTGTTCGACAAAAGAATGACTCCATTGGCCAAGGCGCCGAGCGTGACCATCCAGAAGCGCGGAGTCATCTCGTTGAACAAGGCCGCACACGGCCTGATCAATAGCGCGATGACGGTGGAGTTGCTCTACGACCGTGACCGTCAGGTCATGGCGGTGCGCGCCACCGATGATTCCTCACCGCATGCCTACGCGGTGCGCAGCGCGTCCAAGCGTGGCCCTGGGCAGGCGGTCATATCGGCCACAGCTTTCACTGCCTACTACGGCATCGACACCACCGCCACCCGGCGATGGAAGCCGTTCATGGAGGAGGACATGCTCTGCGTGGACCTCAGCGAGGAGGGCACCGTGATCACCGGCAACCGCACCAAAAGCACGCCACCGGCAGACGCTGTGGAACCAACCGAAGCACCAGTCGTCGATGCGGCTCCTCAAGCGCCTTCCGACGACGACCCCGACAACCCCTGACCCCACTCCCTCACCCGGATATCGAAAGGAACCCCACCCATGGCCCAGAAGGTCGAAGTACACCTCGAGGACGACCTCGACGGAGGCCCTGCCGAAGACACCATCACCTTCACCCTGGACGGCAAGGACTACGAGATCGACCTATCCTCCACCAACGCTGAGAAACTGCGCGAGGCGCTGCGCCCCTTCGCGGAGGCCGGCCGCAAGACCACCCGTGGTGCCGGCCCCCGCGGCACACGGCCACGTGCTAAGGGCAGTAACCCGGACACCGCCAAGATCCGCGCCTGGGCAAAGGAAAACGGCCACGAGGTCTCCGACCGCGGCCGGATCCACCAGTCCGTGAAGGACGCCTACTACGCCGCACACTGAGCCGACAGCGCCCCCGCCCGGGATGGGCGGGGGCGCAGTTGGTAACCGTGGACGGCTAGTGATCGGTGAGGACTTTCACCCGATCCCTCATAGGCGGGAATCACAGGCCTTCGCATCCAATGTCGTCGTTGTCGTTGACACCCGAACCCAGGTTCGAGAGCAGTTGAAGAGAAAAACCGGGTGTGCCGACTCGCGCCACGTTCTAAGTTTTTGCACGCTGCCCTTCTAATTACTTGTTGTACTGAGTGCAAGCAGCCATCACCTGAAACAACTAGGGCATTTCGGCTACTTCAAATCCCAGCTTTCGAAGTTTTTCAGCAGTGGCGTGCACGTCGCTAACCTCTCTGAGTGAAATTACAACATCAAGCTCAGATCTAGCCCGCGAGCAGCCCACATAGAAAAGTCGATAGGCAGAAAGCAGACCCTCTATAGCGGACAAACTAAAAAGTTTTTTAGCGTTAGTCACTCCAGGCTTACTGAGATACGCATTGAATACGGATCCATAAAGTTCGGAGAAGAGCGGCGACCCACCAAATGCGTCCAGAATTCCCTGCGCTTCAACAGTAATGGATTCCTCTGCAAGGGGAAATGTCGGTGCTCTTAGCCGAGAAAAATCAACAGCAACTCGCGACTTGGCTGAACGGAATGCACAAGACAGCTGAGCCAGGAGCTTTTCAAGCATGTCGAGGTTTAGATCAAAAAACGGCCAAAGATCAAACAGTTTCTTCATTTGAACAGTCGGCGAGTTGCTCGTTTCGGCAACAAAAACGACCTTGTCATGACTCTCACCCTTTACTCCGTGCTGGGTAGATCGTGTAGGCGACGACCGGAACTCGAAGACCGCGCGTACCTGCTGGAAAGGGATAAGCACGAGCTGGTCATACTCTTCGTTTGCTAGGTATCCGCTGATATCAGTTGCCCGTTCTACCTCCAAATCGGACAGCACCTCAAGGACGTCCTTGATGCTAGAACCTTCATTCCTCATAGCTACAAATAATACGTTCAGCTGAGCAGAAAAAAGCGCCTTATCGCCGTGCACGTGAAAAGCAAAGACACCGAAGTCTTTCGAGTGCGTGCGCAGCATTTTAATCACAGTTCCAATGTGGCCACACGTAAAACTCGCCTCAATCTCAAGCAGACCATACAAAAGGCGAAGTAATGGGTTCGGAGTTTTTTCCCACTCCGGTTCCATGAGCACGCTCGCGGCCGGATAGCGAGAGTTGTAACCATGATCAGGCATCGCTTGCAAGACTTTGAAGAGGGGCAGGGAACCGATAGCATCGAAGATCGATGAGTTGTGAACACTCAGAGTCAATGTGTCCGCATCTGCAATGCGTTTAACCGTTTGATCCGGCGCCTCAGTAAAGTGCACTCTCGGCGTAGCACCGTCCGCATCACAGTCCGCGATCTGCTGCAGGCTCTCGTCGTTGTAAATGGCGTTAAGGACTGAAACTATCGCTGGCGTTGAACGATAGTTCACAACCTCACGTTTCTCAACGTTGAACTGACTTATCAGGGTCTGGAATCTTGCCGGGTCAGACTTGTAGATCTGCTGCATCCGATCCCCGTATAGATGAAGACCGGCCTCAGAGTCCTTTACAGCTTTGAGAAAAAAGCCGAGTACGTTGACGTCGGTGTCTTGATACTCATCAATGATCACTCGCCGATACTTCTCACTAACACGCCGGTAAATGCTTGGATATCGCTCTGCACAGGAGGCAACGAATGACAGAAGGTCGTCGTGGGACAGGCCTCCCCGGTACAGCGTGTTGAACGGTCTTTCGTTGTAATAGAGAGCCTGCACCGAACCCACAACCAACTCGAACGTCAGCGGATCACCGAGTTTCTTCCGATACCTTGCGTTGCTTTCCTCTGTCGTCGTACTCCCGTCCGCGTTCTCTATTCGAGTCTTGATTTCGTCACCATAAACATCGAAGTAGTGCGCAATTATCTCGGGTGCCGAAAAGAGTGAACGAGCAAAACTACTTAAAAAGGAGTGAATGGTGGACACTTCGACGTACGGAGAAGAGATGTCCAATTTCAGCTCATCTGCCGCTCTATTGGTGTAAGTCACACAGAGAAGACGGTCAAAAGGATGCTCAGCCGACCATTCTCGCACGACTCGCTTAATCTCCGTACTTTTTCCACTGCCTGCTGGCGCGTTTATAAGCTTAAGGTTACTCATGCGTCGAGCCATTTCAACGCGCAAAGGATATATGGGGGCACTTTTTCCATCAGCTCTGGCCGCAACAGCAACGAGTACATAAAGTCTGTTTTTTGATTTGAAGTAGATGAAACTATTTGCCTGATCGTTGGAGCCGACTCCTTCCGCGGGATCGAGAACACTAGCCCAGATTCTTTGCGGAAGGTTCCCCACTCCTCCTTTGTACGCGACTCCCAGACCTCAGTTTCTAATAGCATGGCAAAGACTGCCTCCTCGAAGGTACGCGCATATCCCTCGCGCGAGGATTGGAACGCAATGGCGGCAGGTTCGGCGTCTGGGAGTAGCGCAACCCCGGCCTCATTAGAAATCTCCTCTAACAGCACTCCAATAGTTGGCTTCGTCTTCTTCCCTGACTCTTCTTTGCCAAAGAAGTCATTGAGAGTCGCGTTGGTCGCCGTAAGCGGCGCAAGTTCTATGAAATTATTGATTTCGCTATTCTTCTCATAATCGAGATCCGTGATAATGACGGTCTTGAGATGCAGCGTGTCAACAATGAGCGGTTTATAGACGTGCGCGTATGCTCCACCAACCTGGACGTACGAAATGTACTGGGTGCGAAGTCCGAGAAGATCCTCGCGCTCTTTGATGAGCGCTTGAATATACATTCGCTCCGTATCACCCTCATACATGATGACTTTGTCGGCGAAGAGCACATCGGAGAAGTTGATCGCATATAAGAAGCTGTAAAGCCGTTGGGTCTCTTCTGACTTTCCTGCGACGTGCTCAGTATGGAACTTCCGCAGATCGACAACTCGACAATCATCCTTCTCGGTCTTAAGTACCCGAAGCTGCTCAATCGCGCTTGAGCGGATGATTTCGCTTGAGTGCGTTGTTACGAGTGCTTGGAATTTACTGACTCCCTTAACGCGGGAGAAGAGGTGCTTGATAAAGGCATTCTGCATCTGCGGATGCATATGAGATTCCGGCTCTTCAAGAACCAATATGTTTACAAGAAAACCGTTTTCCTCTGAAGAGACCGATCGAATGAAGGATTCTGCTTCCAAATGCAAGTAAATTAGATTACTGTAGCCAAGACCTTGCGAAGCTTCCCCAAGGGGCACACCTCCCCCAAGATACCGGGTTTGCATAGCGCGGGAAATCATCTGAACGGCATGCTCTTCTGTGATATGGAAGTCGAGGAAAAGATCACTCTGCCTGGCACCATTCGTGCTGGAAATCGAATCTATGACTGTGTTCAAGCTCTTGAGCGCTTCATCAGTAGTCAACTCGCGGATCTTGAGCGCTTGAATTGCATCTATTACCTGATCCGGCAGTTGAGAGAGCAGTTCCGACCAGCCCTCATCCTCCTTCGCAACTTCGATGAGGCGATGGTTCAGTCCGCCCGACTTATCCTCATTCGTGTCGTCGAGAGCACGAGACGCTTTCACTGCTTTGAAGTTGAACAGGCGACTAAAGCTCGGAACACTATCCATCGGAAGCGTGTTGGAGAAAGTTTCATCAGCGAAGAATGCTTCAGATTTCGAACAGGCAATTAAGGCGGCATCGACTTTAGTTTGTAAGGCCAGAAATTCCGACGAGCCCACGTCAACCTTTTCGAGCGAAGTCCATTCACTTTTTTTAATTGCCTTGCAAATCGCTTCGTATAAATCAGTACAGCCAGCGATCAACTTGTCGGGCTTAGAGCAGAAGCGATACTGGAAGTAGAACGAACTTTTCTCCCCGTCAAGATCCATTAGGTAGTCAGCAAATTGCCGAATGTCATCAACATCCGGGTCGTATTTTACTTCAATGCGAACTTCGATTGAAGGGGCTCTCTTGCCGAAATCATCGCTTTCTAGCAGAGACTTATAGCTAGCTTCTCCCTCAATTGCCGCCCCGATGAGGGTCGAGAACCATTCGTATCGGTCCGAGGCACCGAAGTCGTCAGCGCGGAATACTCCTTCTCCCCCGAGAACCACCCTTAGGAGATCGATGAGAGAGGTCTTGCCTGAGTTATTTGCTCCCGCGAGAACAGTCGCACCGTTCTCGAAATGGATTTGTTGCGCTTTAAATCGGCGGTACCCGTCGATATAAATTGAACTAATTCTCATCAATCGCTCCTGTCAAAGGTTTCTTCGCCATGTTCGACCATAAGGGCTCCTACAACACGTGCATACAGCCAGAATCAACCACTATGTGATGACTCCTTCGGCTCCAAGCCCTACTACAGCAATCTTTCTTCATCTGCCCTAATTATGACAGCAGAACTCAGCCTGGATGCGCCGATGTCGAGGGTCGCGGAGGGTGAGTCTTGACAGACGAATGCCCTTCTTGCTTGAGACGATGGGAGTTTTTCAAGTTTTCTCGTCACCCAGCAGAAGGCACCTGATAGTGCGAGTTTCTCACAGCTTTTCGGCTGATTTCGATGGCCCCAACCTCGTGTTCACCGCCTGGCTTCTCCCGTAATAGGCCTGGCCGAGATGGCCGGGCTCCACGAACTCGTCGCCGACCGCCTTACGGTGCCGGGTACGGCCGGGTCCAACGCTCCCGCGAAGGTCCCTACCCTGGTGGCGGGGATGGTCGCCGGGGCCGATAGCATCACCGATATGCGGCTGCTGCGCCACAGTGGTCTGGGACGGCTATTTTCCGCAGCCCGAGCCCGACAACGCTGGGCACGCAGCTGTGGGCTTACACCCTTGGTCACGTCCGTCAGCTCGACGTGCTCGTCTCCCGTCTGCTGGTCGGACTCACCGACTAGGTTCCGTGGTAGCTGGCCCGTGCCGCGAAAGTCGCCTACCTCGATGTCCACGACACGATCCGGCGGACCCATGGCTACGCCAAGCAAGGCACCGGCTACGGCTACTCCGGGGTGCGGCGACTGAACGCGCAACTGGCCACGCTCTCGACCCCGTCGGCGGCCCCGGTAATCGCCGGCATGAGGCTGCGCCGGGGCGCGGCGGCCTCGGCCCAGGGGGCGCCACGGCTTTTCGGCGAAGCGATCGCCACCGCCCGGCGGGCCGGGGCCACCGGGACGATCATCGTGCGGGCGTACTACAACCGGGACGTGGTCACCGCCGCCCACGCGGGCGGGGCACGATTTTCGATTACCGCACGGATGGACACGGTCGAAGAGCGGTTGGCTTTTGGCGAAGAAGACATCCCAATCGAGATGGTCATCGAAATCAAGCTCGATGAAGACCTCTCTGCTGAACTTCAGCGCGAAGTGGAGGCCGCACCGCAGGAGGACTGACATCCCCTGCCGAGCTGCTTGGTTCTGTTGAGTAGTCGCCCCGAGTCCGAAGCCTTGGCAGGTCAAATGGTGCTTCGTCAGGAGAGACTGCCGAGGAGCGTGCCGAGCAGGAACAGTCCCCCGCCGATGAGCAGGCCTGCATAGGCCAGTCGCACGGCCACGTACACGCTTCGTCGTCCTGCCGCCCACGCTCTGCGACGGCGTCGAGCCGCGAGCACGCCTGCCCGTAGAGCCCGGAAACGGCTCTGTAGCGTTGCGGGATCCTCGGATTCTTGGGGGTCGCCGTGCCAGGTGTCCGGCAGCGCGGCGACTGCGGCAATCCGGGTGATTTGCTCAATGCTGAGCACGGGCGGTTGCCGGCGGAGCCAGCGCAGCAACTTGTGGCCGGTCACCACCGTGACCCCGGCGGGTGGCTCTTTGATCTTCAAACTTTTCGGTTCCACCAGGATGATGAGGCCGGTGACGGGCACCGACTCCCCTACCGCGGCGGACAGCAGGTTCTGTGCCCGGGTGGCTTCGTGGAAAGCCTTGGGGATGTGCAGCTGCTTCTGTCCGGCCACCATTAGGGTGCGGCCTGCCACCCATACCGGCTGTCCGGCGTGGTTCTTGGTGTTGAGGGTGAACACCCCGGGCGGGCCGATCAGCACATGGTCGATGTCCGTCCCTCCAGCGCCGACAGGGACGGCGTGCAGCACCGTCCATTCCGGACCCAACCGGGCCAAGATCTTGCCGACGATGATCTCTCCCACCGCCCCCTTGTACCAGGGCCGGGCGTCGACGTTGAGGGGATTGGCGCCGATGAAGCGGTCCCACCACGAACGCGCAGGTTCGCCTGCCTGCAGGGCCAACACCTGGCTGATGGCCGCCTGGCCCGGGATCCTGTCCGTCAGTGATCTCGAGGGCGGTTGCGCGCTGGTATGCCCGAAAGGCACTGGCTGGTCCACGAGCGGAGGAGTCAGCGACCTCCCATCACTTACCTCGGCCACGGCCTGGTCCCTGGAACACCTGCTGGGCGATCATGCCGAGACGAGGACGGGGTCGGTCTGGGTCGCTTCGTCTGCCGTGGTCGGGAGTGGTTCCGGCCATCGGCGCACGATGGGTCCGCCGATGGCGTTGAGGTAGGTCTGGCGGGTCTTGCGGGTGCGGTCTGTCTCGATGTCCAGCCAGAAGTTCAGCAGTCGGGCGCACCCGTTGGCCACGCGTAATGCCTCGATCTCGACCGGCTCCGGGGAGTCCGTGTCCGTGGACCAGGAGCTGGCCGGCGGGACACCGGGCCAGTCGATGTCCTTCAACGGCGCCAGCCGCTTGGACTCCGGAGCCGGCAACCCGGCGGCTTTGGCTTCCTTGCGGCGCCGGGCGTTCTCGGCGTTGAGCGCGGCGCGGCGGTCGTTTTCGGCCCAGAACATTCCCTGCAGCAGGTCAATCCAGGCATCACAGTCGGCGATGAACTCCTCCGGGTCGAATTGCGCAGCCTCCAGGACCAGCGGTTTGGTGCACACCTGGCGGGCCCGTGCGGTGAGCAGCACCGGACGACGGTAGGTGAGGGACAAGAAGGCCTTCTCGTCGAAGCCGTCGGTGACGACCGCGTTGGTGTTGGTGGCCCGTAGCGGACCGTTCATGGTGGTGGCCGAGACCTGCCACAACGCCCACCGCCCGTCATGGATGTCCAGGACGGTGATGCCGTGCGGTGTTGGGTCTTTCTCAGCCATAGCGGGGCTCCTGAGGAGAGGGGGGCGATGAGGGCGGGCTGGTGGGCTCGTCAGTATCCGGAGAGATCCAGGGCGTCGAGGATGAGGTGTTCCGGGGGCAGGTCGTGGTGGCGCCACACGCGCTTGGCGGAGCGTTTGAGCCGGTCGTTGCAATCGCCTCCGCAGACGTGGCGGTCCCGGTAGATCCAGTGGATCTTGGGACCGACTTTCTGCCCGCACCACACGCACGGTTCCCCGCCGGCGGCCCTGCCGGTGGGGTGAGCCAGGCTCTGACGGAACCAGGCCCAGTAGTCCAGGTTCTCGAGACTGAAGCGGCGGGCCTGCTCCAGGACGTAGTCGGGGGTGCGGGAGCGGGTGGCCCCGGCGCGAGCCAGGCGTTGGCGCAGGGCCTCCTCGTGGAGGGAGAGCCGGGCGAGAAACTCGTCTTCGGTGATGATCTCCAGCGCCTGGCCGGCCTCGACCAGGGCGAAGGCATCCTGCAGCTTGGTGGTGAACTCTGCGCCGGGCTTGAAGGTGTGCACGTCGAAGTCCCCGGTGACGAGAATGGTGGTCTTCTTGCCCACACTCCCCTGGGTGGCCCCGGCCTGCTCAACGACGATTTCCTCGGCCACCTTGCGCTTCATGCTCTGGAGCTTCCCGGTGAAGCAGACCACCTGGTTGGCGAAGCCGGTGCCGGTGAGGGGTTCTGGCGCCGAGTCCAATGCGCTCAGTGTCGCCTCCTCGGCCTCGGTGGAGGTGCGTACCACCGTCACCGCTGCCCGGGTACTGAGCTCCTCCAGGGTGGAGCAGTCCAGACGGTTCGCCAGGGCGAGCAGCACCTGCGCGGCCGCCTGGGCATCGGCCACCGCGTCGTGGTGCTCGAAGCCCACCAGCCCCAGGTGCTCCACCACCCACGGCAGGGAGTAAGAGGGCAGCGTCAGCGTCGCCTTGGCTAGTTGCAGAGTGCACAGGCTTTGCAGCACCGGCCAGTCCAGATCGCACACCCCGCAGGCGTTGAGCAGCACCGAGGTGTCGAATGCCGCGTTGTGGGCCACAATCACATCCCGGCCGATGAACTCCATCAGACGCTGGAACGTCGTCGGCCACTGAGGCGCATCCGCCACCTGCTCACGGGTGATCCCATGCACGGCGACGTTGCGTGCCGCGAACTCATCGCACCCGGCCGGAGGCCGAACCAGCGTGGTGAACCTGTCGATGATGCGCCCGTCGCGGACTTTCACCGCCCCTACCGCACACACCGAGGACCGCTGGGCATTGGCCGTCTCGAAGTCGATGGCAGTGAACGACAGCGCCATACCCACCCTTTCTATGTTTACTCATATTCATGCTGGCAGACGCTGACTACCGATAAGTAGTTACTGGACGGAAAAGGCAATTTAAGACAAGGTCGCTACAGCCCATGCGGGCCTGTCCCGCACGGGACAATGGGCCGATCACAGGGCACGAAGGCGCCCCATTGCCGCCCCTCCACGCACTGACCAGGAGCGTCCGCACAGTATGAGCCTCGATGCGCCCACGTGGATTTCTCGGGGTCGCCGAACGGATTGAGCCGGAGGATGGCCGCTTCGGGCGTGCAGGCTTCGCCGGTCTGCCCGGCTTTTCCACTTCGAGTCCTCGCTCGTGTGGTCAGGGCAACATCATCAAGCGAGATCCTGCTACATCGCCGGAGACCCGACCACGGACAGCAGTCCCCCATGGATCTCGCTCGGCGACGCCGCCAGGTCCACCGTCAGCACGCGGAGCCGATGTCCCTGCATCTCCGTCGTCACGTCGAGCTCCGGCACCTGCTCCGTCGCCGGATACAGCAGGACGCCCTCGGACCTGGACCCATCGGCGATCCCGCCCTCTTGGCTCCGGACATACGTGTAGAGCTGGGACAGGTGTTCCGAGCGCACGCCACCGCCTCGGTGGGTGGAGCGATGCGACAAAGGCGTCGTGAAATTGGTGTCCAGGACGATCCGCCTCCGCTGCCGTCGGTGCTCCAGAACGACGTCGGCCTCCATCACCGGCAACAGGTCCGCCATGTCGCTCGACAGCTCGGCCGGCCATCGCAGCTGCTGCTTTCCAACGGACCAACCCTCGGCCCGGAGATGGACCGCGTAGAACCTCCGGACGGCCTCCTCGAACAACCGGCGGAAGCTGTGCTCAGAGTAGTCGAGCCCGCGGAGCACCGCGCGGCCCGTCGAGTGGTTGGGCAGGGCCAGCTCCAGCAGGAGCTGGGCGGCGCCGACCATCCTGCGGTCGTCGCTGTCAAAGTGGCTGTAGGTCTGGGTTCGCGGCGTCAGCGGATCGGGACGACCGGCCGTGACGCCCAGCCGTTGCATGTCGGCCACCGCTGCACGGCAATCATGTGCCAGTGACGAGGCGCGGGAGGGACCGGCGGAGCGGGCCCGCCCTGTCTCGGCTAGCCACCGTGCCGCCGTCAAGAGCGCGGCGCAGACGTAGCGGTTCCGCGAAGTGTCGACCGTCAGTTCTTCGAAGTCGCAGGCCACCCGGCCGCGTTCCACCAGCATCCCGCGTGCCGTAGTGATCTGGTCCACCCGGTGCCGCACGTGCGTGAGGACCTCGTGCCGGGCGACATACCCAGGCGTCATCCCACGTCGTAATCGACTCCTGACCTCGGCGAGGAGGATCCGTGCTGCCAGGTCCGCGAGCGCGGTGGGATGCTCTCCGCCTGCACGCGCTCGGACGCCGACAGGTGCTGGTAGAGCTCCGAGGCGTAGAGGTAGAGCAACCACAGGTTCCGGATCGGGATCCGGGTGGAGCCTTCACAGACGAGGACGCCCACGCTGTCGTCGTCGGGCTCCTGCATCGTTATGCCCGGACAGCGAGCAGGCGGTCTGCCGCCGCGTCCGCGCGGTCCGGATCGTCGAGCCAATACTCGCGGAGCAGCGGGCGGATGGAGGTCTCCACCTGCTCGTGGAACCAACTCCCGGCGTCGTCGATGGCGTCCACCGGCGTCACGAAGCTGTGCCCCACCACGAAGTTCGGGCCCAGCGAAGCGTCCGTGCGGATGTGCTCTTTCAAGTCGTCGATGCCGGCCTTCACCGCCCGGACGAATCTCCCCGCGGCCACACCCGGAGTTCTGATGCGAGCCGCCGTCCATTGCATCCACGCCTCGTTGAGCTGGGGCTCGAGCGTGATGAAGGAGAACCGGCGGCGCAGTGCCAGGTCGGCGAGCGCCAGCGAGCGGTCGGCGATGTTCATCGTGCCTACAACATGCAGGTTCGGCGGCAGCCACACACCGCCTTCGTCGTCGTCCTCCTGGACGTAGGTGAGGTTCATGGCGTGCTCCGCGGAGCGCTTGGAGGCCTCGATGAGCGTGAGCATCTCACCGAGCGGGCCGGATTACCACGGTTGATCTCCTCGATCACCATGACGTGATTGATCTCAGGCGCCTCCTGCGCCCGGTCGGCCAGGCGCAGGAAGGGACCATCCTTCAGGGCCAGCTCAGCCGCCCCGGCTTCGGTGACTTCCGGCCGATAGCCCCGGACGAAGTCCTCGTAGGAGGTGTTGGGGTGGAACTGCCCGACCCGAACGGTGTCCGCTCGTCGTTCGTCCGCGAGGATCCACCCGAGCCGTTGAGCCAGCCAGGTCTTGCCCGTTCCGGGAGCTCCCTGGAGGATGACGTTCTTCTTGTGCCGCAACGTGTGGAGAACGGACTGGATCTCCGAACGCGGCAGGAAGCACCCGTCGGCGATGAGGTTCTCAATTCCATAGCTTGAGTTCTCGCCGGGAATTGAATGCGCCTCCGCCTCCGCGTTTACAGGCGTCACCCCGGCTTCTGGCACTTGGGACTTCTCATCCTTGTTCACAGACGGCCACCTTTTCTCAGCGTCATGGGACATGGCCGCGATGTTGCGATGCTCAGCGTCAGGAGAGGACACGTACTCCTGTACCTGACGAAGCAGATCCACGTAGGCGTCCACGGCGATCTCAGTCTTGGGGCCGGGCACTTCAAGTCCGAATATCTCCCGCGCAAGATTCACATGGCTCTGTTCGAGGGGATAGAAGACATCCGGGCGGGCGCGGAAAAGTCCCCTGGCGACCCTCCACCCCAGGTTGGTCCCTCGAAGCACTGATGCCAGAGCGCTGCGGAAATCCCTCTCCCTGGTGGAGTCGTTCAGATCGTTTGCCCATGCGCAACCAGCACTGAAGACGTGCCAGAAGAGTTCGATCTGGTCTTTCCGGTCTCTCTCATACTGGAACCACACGCTTGGTGGAAGTGCGTCACGGAGGCGCCCGCGAAGCCCGTCGGGGCAGGCACGTCGATTCCGAGGCGTTCCCTGACGTTCGTCGCGATGCGAGCGCGACGATTGCCTCTGTTGAACATCCACATGAAAGTGAACGGGCACATGTCTTGGACAGGCCCCACCGTTCCGTCCGAGTACTTGTCCTGATGGACCTTGTACCCGGCATCCGACCAGATCGCTCGGTACATCGTCGCAAGCGCGGGCCGGTCGTCCTGATACTCAAGCAGCCGGGTAGCAACGGCTTCGTAGAAGGGAGTCCAGTGGAAGGGATCTTCCGGTGACGTCTCCGGACGGTCGGCGGCCTCCGTCATGGTCACGTTCGTCATCGCCCCTCCGACTCTCGGTCCACGACGTAGACCTCCCGCAACGGCATCCGGGAACGCCACTTCTGCGGCAGGTCCTTGTAGTGCCGCAGAGTCATCTCCACGACATCCTGGCCAGTGAGCAGCCGGAGGTCCTGGCGGACGCGCTCCAGGTCTACGGCGTCCTTGCTGTAGCTGCCCATCGTGACGAAGAGTCCCAGTTCCCCGACGGAGAGCGTGCCGATGAGCCGTTGGACATCCGGGCGGCTCTGCACGGCGGCCGTGTGCTTGCACTGCACCTTGAGCAGCGGTGGTTCGAGGCCCAGTGGGTCCTTGTGCGCGACGACGTCGACCCCGCCGTCCGCGACATAGGGAGTCACTCGTGCCTGGTATCCGATGGCGCGCAGCAGATCGGCGGTGAAGTACTCGAACTCCTCGTGGGTCAGCTCCTCCAGCAAGGTCTTGCGCACGAAGTCCTCGGTGTACTGGTGGAGTTTCCCGGCGCTGGGCTCGTCGGCGGCCCACTCGTCGAGGTGTTCCGCCTCCTCGTCGACGACGACGGGGCGCGGCGCCTCCTCGACCGTCCCGGATGGCTGGTCGAGGTAGGTCAGGAAGGCGGCGACGTTGTTCTTCACACGGAAGAGCGTCAGCGCGGACCCGATCTCGTACAGAGCCTTCTGCGGGAAGATCCCGCGGGGGACGCCCGTACGGATCCACTCCACCCGACGACGGTGGTAGTGCTCCTCCACCTCGGGATGGAACTCGTACTCGCCGACCACGCGGCCGAAGTTCAGGGTGCCGTCCGGCTTGTACGGAGCGATGACCAGGTCGCCGATCTGCATCTCGAAGGTGAAACGCAGCAGGATGCCGGCCCACACGGGGATGGCCCCCGGTTTGGCCTCCGGGTAGGCGCGCTCCACGGCCGCCTTCATCCGGGTGCGGTCGTTGCCGATCACTTTCAGGTCACCGATCTCGTCCCATCCCACACTGACGAATCCCTCGTCAACGAGCTCGGTTCTCAGTGCGTCGTTGTGGATGCCCCATATCGCGGTCGCCGACATACGTTCCCCTTCGTTCTGGTGGCCCGCAGGAGCGAATGGCTGCTGCGGGTAATGCTTGCCTGGTGCCAGCGTATGCTTGGGTGCCTTCGTAAACTGGTATGGAACACGTGCGTCGGCCCGAGTCCGCCGCGTCCCCCGACCACCACGGCGGCGACCGGCTCGGCGTACCTCACAACCAGGGGAGCATTGCCATGAGCACCGTGTCCGGGCTGGACTTCGTCGCCGTCGACTTCGAGACGGCCAACGGCAAACGAGAATCAGCGTGCGCCGTCGGCGTCGCCGTCGTCCGCGGCGGAGAGGTGACGAACTCCGAGTCGTGGTTGATCAGACCGCCGTCTTCGGCCGCCTGGTTCAACCAGCGGAATACGGCCATCCACGGCATCACCAAGGAAGAATGCATGGCTGGCGGCATCCCGTGGCCCGAGACCGCGCAGCGTCTGGAACAGCTGTGCTCCGGTCTGCCCGTCGTCGCGCACAATGCGTCCTTCGACGAGGCCGTGTGGGCGGCGGCCAACCGGGCCTCCGGCGTGGAGGCACCTCTGCCGGCGTTCCACTGCACGCTCCAGCTCTCTCGAGGCCATCTGGACCTGGTGAACCACAAGCTGCCCACCGTGGCGCACCATCTCGGCCTGGACGACTTCCCGCACCACCGCGCGGAGGCCGACGCGATGGCCGCCGCACAGATCACCGTGGAGCTGGCCCGCCGGACCGGTGCCTCCACCGTGGACGAGCTATGGGAGCGGGCCCCGCGCCGCTCTGCGACGGGGTACTCGGCGGCGCGACCGGCGAGCACGAGACGTGCCCCCGATTCGGTGTTCCGCTCGCAGACAAACCGTCCCACGACCGGGCCGTCGCTGGCCGATCCGGGGGTCCCTGCGCCGACATCCTTGGACGGGGAGGTCGTGGTGATCACCGGGGAACTCACGTTCGGCGAGCGTGAAGCCGTCGAGGAGCGCTTGCGCGAAGCAGGAGCCGGAGTCGCGAAGAGCACGACCAAGAAGGTGACCTGTCTGGTCATCGCCGCGGGCGCCGACGTCCGGAACCCGCCGCTGACCGGCGCCACCGGCAAGGAGAAGCTTGCTGTCCAGCGCATCGGGGAGGGACAGCGCATCGCCGTGATCGGCGAGCCCGAGCTGCGGGAGCTGCTGGAGCAGGCGGAGGTCGGATCGTCCGCCGAGACGGACACCGCTCCTCCGGCCGTCCTCGAGGAAGACGAGCCGGCCATCGGCGCAGCGACCCGCTCGGCTGTGGAGGAGCCGGTCTTCCCAGCAGTCGAGAAGTCCGAGGAAGTCGAACTGCCCTCCGGAGAGAGCCGAGAGACGGCCGTTCCGGCCGAGGCACCGATCGATGCTCCGGCACCCGCGGCGGAGGAACAGACGGTCGCACGGCCCTTGGCCCCTGGGCCTGCGGAGCCCGCCTGTCCTCAAGAATCGTCGTATCCGGCTCACTCCGACTACTCCATGTACCAGCCGAAATCTGCCGGATCCCCGCCCCGGTCCGTGCCGGTCCCCTCGACCGCCGGTCAGCAGACGCCGTCGTCGACGACGAGGTCGGAGCGCCGGTGGGTTTTCCACGTGGTGATGTGGTCAGCCATCCTCTTCCTGACCGTGGGCATGCTCATCGTCGGCATGGTCATGAGTCTGGTGGGAGTGCCGGAGACTACGTGGGCTGCCGTCATCGGGATCTCCTGGCTGATCGCTCCGGTGGTCTTCCTCGTCTGGCTGGTGATGACCATCGTCCGGGTCGTGCGCTCCCGCAGACAGCGGGACGATGGATCGGCGTAGCCGCGGGCAACCCTCTCCCCCGCGGCCCGCCAGAGTCCCCGCGCCCTGAGTGAGGCCCCTGGCCCATCACTGCGACCAGGTCAATGACCTTCACCCGTTCCGCGAAGGCAACGGACGCACCCAGCGCTTCGTCTTCGACCAGGTTGCCGTCGCCGCTGACGGCCGGCACTCGATCAGTTCTGCTCGGCGTTTTCCTCGTCATCCCCGCGCCGGCGGCCCGTTCTCTTGACGATCCTGCCGGAGAGATTGCCCGTCGCGGCTCTGGCGCGGTCGAAGGTGTCGGTGCCGAGGTTCTTCGCGGCGCCGACGCCCTCTGCCCCCGTCTCCAGCACCTTGTCCTTCACGTCTGCGGCCGCGTCCACCCATCGTCTCGCCTCCAACGCCTCCCGGCCACGCCCGATCCCGAGTCGCGTGTGGAAGTCGACGACGACGACGGCGACATCGTTGCTCGCCTGCACCACGGCCCGGGAGTCTCTCGGGTGCAGCAGCACCTTGGTGTTGGCCGTGCCGGCGGCCACATCCATACGGGCCATCAGACGCTCGGTGCTCCGGGAGATGAGGTCCCTCCGGTTCTGCCGCGCGGCTCGCAGCGCGATCCGGTGCTGGTCCAGCTCCTCCGGGGATGCATCGAGCACCCGGTCGAGTTCGAGCACGGCGAGCGCGTCCTGCAGCTGGAAGCACCGGGCCAGAACGGCGAGCCACTCCCGGGTCTTGGCCTCGGCGTCCTTGGACGTCTTGGCGAGATCACCGAGCTTGGTCTTGCGCTCCATCTTCTCGGCGAGTGCGTCGAGCTGACGCAGAGCGTACGCCTGGGTTCGAGCGATCGTCACCGACGTGGCCTGCACCTTGGACCACGTGACCTCGGAGACCCGGCCCACCTGCTCCCGAATCAGCATGGCCTCCTCGATCACGAAGTCCAGCCCGATCATGTCCGCCAGCACGGCGTCCTTCTGGGCCCGGAGGACGTCATCGACCTTCTCGTCAATCGTGGCGAGATAGTCGCTGATTTCATCCATGGTCTGCTGCATCGCGAGCTGCGCCATGAGCCCCGCGGCACCGGCCAGAACCGCCGGATTGGTGAGGACCGAACCGGGTCTTGCCAGCTCCAGTAATCCCTTGACCTTGCCGTTCTCCGTCAGCACGGCGCGGCTGATGCCGGGCTGCGAGCCCTTCATCAGGGAGTGCTTCCGGAGCGCTTTGGCGGACTCCTCGGTCAGCTTCACCCATCGGCCCGAGCCAGCAGCAATCGCAGAACCTGCCTGTGCAGCGGCGGCCCCGGCGCCGAGGGCAGAGCCGAGCCGTTCCATTCCCATGTCCTTTCCCGTCAGCCCCTCAGATGTGAGAAAACGTTCGACAACCGCCGGATCCCCGATGATCGCCAGCCCATCGCCGTCACTGATCAGTTGGATCTCGTCATTCATTGTCGACTCCTGACGGTGGGCGGGGAGAGCGGCTCCCCGCTGAGGGTGGGGGTGAGGTACGTGGGAGGACCAGGTTCCATGCAATTCCGGAATGGAGGTTTCTGTGATTACCACCCAGCGCGCCTGAGCCCAGGGTATTCTGCCGCCTCGGTGGAATCGGTCTTCGCACCACCGGTCAGCGGCACTGACCCGGCCAGGCAATGATCAATGCCCTGCCGTGGAGACGAAAAGGTCTGCCCGCGGAGTCCAGTTTCTGCCGGGCTCATGTGCTCGAACGAGGTTTGAGGCGGCACACAATGGCACATCGACATGTCCTCTTGGCGAGGGACGGATTTCCCTTTCCGGGTTTCTTACCAAAGGCAGGAGCGCGCTTGCAGCATGGCCTTCTGGTCGCGGGTCATCGCTGACCAGCAACGACGCTCTGCCCTCGAAACAGCTGTGGCATATTCCATGGCATTCCGCTACTTGCTCGTAACATGCACTTGGTTCGGCAGATGATCAACAAGCGAGGAACACCGTGGCACAGGACATCAACACTCCATCGGGTGTGCAGAAGAAGAAAAAACGCAGCTGGTTAGCCCCCCTCATTGCCGGCGTCTCCGCCGGTGCGGTGGGCCTCGTGGTGGGGTTTGGCGCGGGCGTCGGCGCCACATCAGCCGAACAGCCGGTGGCCCAGTCCAGCTCGGCGACATCGGAATCCTCAGCAGGCGGACAGGAGATCACCGATGAGACGAACATGGAACAGTCCGAATCGACAGAAGAACTGGTGGTCGATGAGCCCAGTTCTGAGCGGGCGGTTCCAGGCGGTTGGGGCATGACGATGCCCGCAGAAAGTGATGTTCAAGCCATCGGACAACCGGCCGAGAACAAGGGCCTTGTCATGACGGTGGAGAAGTTCGTGGAAACTCCGACCATCACCATCAACGACTCCGGATACCGCTCCGACTCCCCGCTTGCCGAGTGGCGCGATGTGCCGCCCGACAAGGAGGGGAAGTTCTTCGTCGCTGAGACGACGATCAAGAACAACACCGATTCGGCACTCGATCTGACTTGCAGCTCCCCCGTCGATATCCGGTTGCTGGACGAAGAAGGGAAGTTCTTCGGGCCGATCGAGAACCTGTACGAGATGCAGGGCAACCCGGAGTGCAACTACCAGCTCGAACCGGGATTCGAATCGAAGATGAACTACGCCTTTGCCGCACCCCATGGCGCGAAGGCGGAGATGATCGTCTTCGCGCCGACGAGCTTCGACGATGACGACTACGGACAGCCGGGCACCGGCATCGGGGTCGGCCAGAACTGATCGAAGGTGTTCCCTCGTGGAAGCAACGGCCGCCGCCCAATGGATGGTCGTGGCCGAGCGTTCGACCCCGAACGACATCGCCGAGCTCATCGTCCCGGCCGGGCAGCCCATGGCCGCGTCCAGAACCTTCTGCGACAGCGCGGTCCTTGCTACCAAAGGGCTGATCGTCCGTGATGTCCAGTGACCGACCGGGCGGAAGGTCGAGGTCTGCTTCCTGCCGTACTCGGCCATCAGCATGTGGTCGTCCGAGAACGCCGGGACTTTCGATGTTGACGGCGAACTGGACAGCGCCTGGCTGCCCACGAGATGCCCACCGACGTAGAGTTCCCCGAGAAACCGCCACGCAACCTGACTGGCATGATCCCCAAGTAGGAGCCGCGCACCGTGATGAGCCGATGACCCGCCCCGACCCCATCGCGCTGCTGGCCGACCTGCGCCAGGAGGGGGACCTGCTCGAGGAGTTGCTGCGTCCGCTTTCTGCCGCGGATTGGGATCTTCCCACCCCGGCAGAGGGGTGGACGATCCGCCACCAGGTCGCCCACCTCACCTGGACGGAGCGGACCGTGCTGACCGCGCTCGAGGAGCCCGAGGCCTTCGCCCGGTTGCGGGAGCGGTTCGCGGCGGAGGCCGACGTCGTCGACCGCGAAGCCGAGCAGAGCGCGGCACGGCCCCCTGCCGAGATCCTGGCGTCCTGGCAGGACAGCCGGCGCCGCGTGCTCGAGCGGCTCGCCGCCGTGCCGGAGGGCGAGCGCATCCCGTGGATCGGCCCGCCCATGCGAGCGCCCATGATGACCAGCGCCCGCATCATGGAGACCTTCGCCCACGGCCAGGACGTCCGCGACGCCCTCGGGGTTCCCCCGGTCGCCTCGCACCGGCTGCGGCACGTCGCCCATCTGGGCGTGGCCACCCGCGACTACGCCTTCCGGCAGCGCCGGCTGGCCCCGCCCGCGGAGCCGTTCCGCGTCGAGCTCACCCACGAGGACGAGACCTGGACCTGGGGATCGGCCGAGGCCGGTCAGCGCGTCCACGGCCCGGCCCTGGACTTCGCGCTGCTCGCCACCCGGCGCCGGCACCGCCAGGACGGGAGCCTCGTCGCGGAGGGCCCCGACGCCGACGCCTGGCTCGACATCGTCCAGGCCTTCGCCGGCCGGCCGGGTCCGGGGCGACCCCCGCTGTCGTAGGCAGGTGAGGATTGGGCACACGTGCGGGAAGGCTCTTCGAGCGCCGCCCCGATGCCAACGTGGCACAGAATGCAGAGCACGCACCCCGGACGCGTCCGTGAAGAAAGTTGGCCCACGGCGAACCATCATCACGAATGCAACGCTTTCTTTTCGTGAATTCTTGACTGGACCCTGAGACGCACTAAAGAAATCGTTCTTTCCGCCCCGTAGAAAAGGGACCGCTTACGTCGACGATCAAAGGTCCCGTCGAGCTTTCCCGGCAAACGGTCGCGCCATGACACGGGTGGCGCCACCCGGACCTCGACTCCAGGGCAGGGCATGCTCGCCCGTCGAGACGACCCGGGCAGAGCCCCAGGTCAAGACTACTTTCGTCTCGAACTGAGCCTCCCCGGAGATCTCCATCGGCGCCCCTCACCGAACCACTTCGCCTGAGTGCGGAGGCGCATTGCCCGGCCGTCACAGAAGCCGAGACACGCCCGTGATCAAAGCGAGACTTTTCCGTTATCTTTCAATTAGTGTTCTCTCCGTGCCGGTCGCCTCACCGATCGGTATCCCCGTGCACATCGCCGAATTCTGCCGGTGCCCGGGGCCCCCAGAACACATCGCTCGGCAGAAGCGGGGGAACCATGAACGGTCCCTCCCCCGGGACCTAGGGGTTAAGTCGTCAGGGCCCCCATCCTGACGACCGGGTGTCTCCCACCCGCATCCGACAGCTCACCTCGCAGGCAAGAGGGAGGACATCACTCATGCCCGTTTTCCAGTCCCGCATGCCCCGCCACCGCGCCCAGAGCTCGTTCCGCCTCGGACGCACCGCGATCCTGACGGTCGCCGGCGGCGCCCTGGCGCTCAGCAGCGTGGCCCCCGCCCAGGCCGCCCCCGCCGCAGCCCCCCAGCAGCTCGTCAGCATCCAGTCCCAGTCCGGCAAGGCCGCGACCATCGCCGCCGCCGCCAAGAACCAGCTCGGCGTGGGCCAGGACTGCACCGCCCTGGTCACCAAGTCCCTGCGCGCGGCCGGGATCAACCACCACGGGTGGCCGGCCTCCTATCTGAAGCTCGGCACCCGGGTCTCCGCCGCCCAGGCCCAGCCCGGCGACCTGGTCTACTACGCCAACGGCGGCATGGGCTTCGCCCACATCGCCGTGTACATCGGCGGCGGCAAGGCCGTCCATGGCGGCTGGAACGGCAACCAGACGGTCATCCAGACCGTCAACGTCGGCTCCGGTCCCGTCTACATCCGAGTGCGCTGACACTCCACGCAGGATGCGGGTGTGCGGTTCCCGTCCCGACGGGAACCGCACACCCGAGTCTCGTTACGGGGCGCCTCAGGACACCGAAAGGCGTCGAACACCTTCAGCCGTGACCCTGTACCGGCGCTTGCGACTGGTGGGAGGAGCCGTAGCCTCGAGCATGCCACGGCCGATGAGCTCGTTGATCCGGCTCAGCGTCCGGCTGTAGGTCCATCCCAGGTGGGCGGCCACCGGTCGCGTGGCATCCAGGCCCTCCGCACCCACAGCACGCAACACGGACTCCAAGTCTTCGTCCAGGACGATCGTCCCGCCGGGTCGAGGCGCCGACCTTTCGGGTGGGCTCGATGGGTCGACATCGGGCCCGGCCACTCGGGAAGACAGCGCGACGTCCGGTGAGAGCTGATACCGGGCATAACGTCTCCCGCCAGAACGCTCGGCCAGCCCCCGGTCCACGAGGTCGGTGAGTGCCGCGGTGGCTTCCCGGCTGTCGAGTCCCCAACTGCGCAACCGCTCGTTGGACACCTCGGTGCCGTGGTGGAGCATCGCCAGGGCCATGTGCTGGGCATCGGTGAGGCCGGTGACGCCCAGGGAGGCGATCCATTCCACGGTGTCGGTGTCGAGAAGGGCATGCCGGGGAACGGTGACCTTGACGTGGCTCAGCGTGGCCTCGAACTCGGGCGGGGTCATGCCTGCAGCGCGCAGCGTCGCCATGATCCGGGGAATGCCCGACCCCCTGTTCTCGCAGACCACCTCGCGCCGGCCCGGGAGTTCGACGTCGGAGAGCAGACGAGCAAGCAGACCGTTGCGCGAGGACGTGATCTCATCCGCGCCGAGCCCCCCGACCTCGACGCCGCCGTAAAGCGAACCCGGGTTCTTGACGACGAGCCGATCTGCATAGAGCTCGATCTGCACTTGGGTCCCCCTGGCCAAGGGCCCGTAGTCCCGGTGCATCAGGGCGTTGACCACGAGCTCGCGCACGGCTTCGAGCGGGTACTCGTATCGGTCCGACCGTCCAGCCCCCTGGATGACGGCGCCACGCAGCATATTGCGCTCCACCGCGGCCACTGCGTCCTGCACCATGACCGGCAGCGGACCGTCGACGGTCTGGTTGTCGAGAAACCGTCGTCCGTCCTGGGTGGTTTCGCCCATGGTGGTTCCCGGCAGCGCCACGAAGGTGACGTTGAGCTGCGGGAAGAACTGCTGCGGGTAGATGCCCAGGCACAGCAGGCCCGCCAGTGACGGAACGAGGTTCTCACCGTCCCGCACCAGTACGCCCAGGCGGGTGAGAGCGACGTCGTCGGACACTCCGGCGAAGGCCCGAGGGGAGCGCTCCCGCACGCGGGTGAGCAGCGCGGAGACCGCTTGGGGGTCGAGGTCAGCGAGCGCGGCCTCCCTGACCGGCTGCTGATCATCGGTGGGTTGGCCCTGGTTGGCGAGAAGCTGAGTGACCTCGTACTGGGTCAGTTTCCGATCACCGTCGCCCACGCGGAGGTAAGAACCTCCGTAGACACCCCGGGCCGTCACGTAGCACGGCTTCTCGCCGGAGTTCATCTCCGGGACGTCGATCCGGACGATGCGGGCTCCTTCGAACGGCTCGATGGCGATCTCGCACCGCACCGCGGGTGTCATGGAGTCCGCCGCCATGCCTGCCGCAGCATCCCGGATGGCATCGGCGTCGAACGACGCCACCGGCGTGAAGTCCTCGTCCTCACTCAGTCCGAGGAGAACGATGCCTCCCTCCCCGTTACTGAAGGCACTCAGGGTCTCCTTAAGGGATTTCGGCATTCCTCCCGCCGCCGCTTTGACCTCCACTTGCG
The DNA here is from genome assembly GCF_020833785.1 of Kocuria sp. CCUG 69068. Lineage (NCBI taxonomy): Bacteria > Bacillati > Actinomycetota > Actinomycetes > Micrococcales > Micrococcaceae > Kocuria > Kocuria sp. CCUG 69068. The sequence goes on along the minus strand of NZ_PDDL01000007.1, from coordinate 26,336 downwards.
TGGGCTCGGTTCCGCGACGACGGAGATCGGCGACGACCTCGTGTGTTTCGCTCACGGAACTCCCCCACTCGTTCTCTCATTCACTTGTCACTCACTCATTGTGCCTGAATGAGGAGTGAATGACAGAGTGAGCACTTGAATGAACCTTTAGGTCGCTCGGCGCTCGTTGCCTCCATGTAGGACATCATCCTGAAGCCGCTCTTCCCAGGCTGATATATGAGTCGTATGCTCGACCCGGATCCGCCGGAGGATCGATCGCCAACTCGACGAGGAGTGGGACAGCATGCGCCAACTCGCGCACCGGCTCGAACGTCTGGGCACCGAAACCGCCTTCAGCGTCGCCCAGGCCGCGGCCGCCTGGACGGCGGGAGGGAACCGCGTGTACCCCTTCCACCTCGGCGACATCAACATCCCGACGGCCCCGCACATCATCGAGGCGATGGACCGGGCCATCACCGACGGTCACACCGGTTACTGCCCCGGCCCCGGCATCCCGCAGCTGCGCGAGGCCCTCGCCGAGGACATCGGCTCGCGCCGTGGCATCGGCCTCAGCCCCGAGAACGTCGTCGTGATGACGGGAGGCAAGCCCGTCATCACGAAGTTCCTGCAGGCGGTCATGAACTCCGGCGACGAGGTGCTCTATCCGAATCCCGGCTTCCCGATCTACGAGTCGCAGATCGAGTACCTCGGGGGCACATCGGTGCCGTACCGCTACCTCCCCACGGAGGACGGCTTCGCGATCGACCTCGACCGGGTGCGCGCCTCGATCACCCCGAACACGGTCGCCATCATCTACAACGACCTGCAGAACCCCATCTCGGCCGAGTCGACGGCGGCCGAGCGCGAGACCGTCGCGCAGCTCGCCCAGGAGCACGATCTCTGGGTGCTCTCCGACGAGGCCTACTTCGAGACGCGCTACGAGGGGGTCTCGAACTCGATCGCGTCGCTCCCCGGCATGGCCGAGCGCACCGTCATCCTCTACACGTTCAGCAAGAAGTTCGCCATGACCGGCTCACGCCTCGGCTGCGCCGTCGCGCCGTCCGAGATCGCCACGGTGCTCGGCATGCTCAACACCAACGACGAGTCCTGCACCACGCACTACGTGCAGTGGGCCGGCATCGAAGCACTCCGCGGCCCCCAGGAACCCGTGCAGCAGACGCTCGACATCCTGCGCGAGCGCCGGGATGCCGCCTGCGAGCTCGTGAACGCCGTCCCCGGCATGCACGTGGCCGTACCGCAGTCGACGTTCTACCTGTTCCCCGACGTCACCCAGACCATGGAGCGCATGGGTTACACGGCAGTCGGTGACTTCGCCACGGCAGCGCTGCACCAGACCGGCGTCTCCTTCTGCACGCGGGAGCACTTCGGCCGGCGCCAGCCCGACGAGGACCGGCAGTACATCCGGCTCGCCTACTCGGGCATCGACGTCCCCGACATCCGCGACGGCCTCGGCCGCCTGCGCGAGTGGATCGAGACGGCATGAGCCGGGTCGTCGTCACGGGACGGGTGCCCGACGCCGCGATCGAGAAGCTCCGCGCCGCCCACGAGGTCGATGCCTGGCCGGGGTCGGAGCCGATCGGCCGCGAGGAGCTCCTGCACCGGGTGGCCGGCGCCGACGCCGTGGTGAGCCTGCTGACCGAGCGCGTCGACGCCGAGCTGCTCGACGCCGCCGGCCCGCAGCTCAAGGTGGTCGCGAACGTCGCCGTCGGCTACGACAACATCGACGTGCCCGCCTGCAGCGAACGCGACGTCGTGGCCACCAACACCCCCGGCGTGCTCACGGACGCCACCGCCGACATCGCCTTCGGTCTGATCCTCATGGCGACCCGCCGTCTCGGCGAGGGGGAACGGCTCATCCGCTCCGGTCAGGACTGGAAGTGGGGCATGTTCTTCCTGCTCGGCAACGGCCTGCAGGGCAAGACCCTCGGCGTCGTCGGCATGGGCGGCATCGGGCAGGCGACCGCGCGCCGGGCCAAGGCCTTCGGCATGGAGATCGTCTACCGGTCGCGCAGCGAGATCGATCCCGGGATCGCCGCCGAGCTGGGTGCCCGGCGGGTCGAGCTCGACGAGCTGCTGGCCGTCTCCGACGTCGTGTCGCTGCACTGTCCCTACGGGCCCGCCACGCACCACCTGATCGGCGCCGAGCAACTGGCGGCGATGAAGGACTCGGCGTACCTCATCAACACCGCGCGCGGACCGATCGTCGACGAAGCGGCGCTCGCGGCCGCCCTCCGCGAGGGCCGGATCGCGGGCGCCGGACTGGATGTCTACGAGCACGAGCCCCAGGTGCATCCCGAGCTGCTGGAGCTCGACAACGTGGTGCTGGTACCGCATCTGGGCTCCGCCACGGTGGAGACACGCACCGCCATGGCGGTGCTCGCCGCCGACAACGTGCTCGCCGTGCTCGGCGGGCAACGGCCGCCGACACCGATCGGGTAGCAGCAGGGACGGCCGTGCCTCACGAGGTGCCGCGGAGCCAGTCCTCGAACCGGGTCGGGGCGGTCGTGAAGTCTCCTCGGGGCAGGAGGCCGCCGTTGCCGAGAGCGGTGAACGGCACCGGCACCCGGAGCACCTTCCGACGTCCTCCATGGTGCTGGCCGATCGCACGAGCCAGATCCGCCATGTCGCGGACCTCGGGCCCCGCGATGACGGCGTCGTCGGAGGTCGCGGAGCCGCCGGGCTCCAGGGCACGGTCGGCGACGAATGCGGCGGCCTCGTCGGCGGCCAGCGGCCGGGAGCGCATCCCGGGAACCGCGGTGAGCGGGCCGATACGCAGCTGCGACAGCAGGGTCTCGGCCAGTTCGTACCACTGCGCCGAGGCCACGAACGTGACCGGGACGGGCCCGGCACGGTAGGTCTGCTCCTGCGCGGCCTTGCCCGCGTAGTAGCCCATCCACCGGTGCACCTCGGGTTCCCGCGCGTTGAGGATCGTGACGCACACGATCCGGGACACCCCTGCTCGCTGTGCCGCCGCCGCCACGTTGCGTGCGGTGGTGGTGAAGAAGTCGACGGCGCGCTTGCGGGACAGTGTCGCCAGGTGCAGGCATTCCACCACGGTGGAGACCCCCTCGAACGCGGCGTCCAGGCCGTCACCGGAGTAGACGTCGACGCCCTGCCCACGAGACACCTCGACGATGTCGACGCCGCGCTCGCGCAGATGTGTCACCACCCGTGCGCCCAGCTGCCCGGTCGCCCCCAGGACCGCCACCTTCCGACGCTCGCCCTCGCCTGTGCTCTCCATCCTCCACCGCCCTGTTTTCATCGCCCGCGCCTCGGTCCTGCCAGCACCGATTCTCCTCGCGTGCCCGTCCTGCCGCGACTGTCATTTTTCATACTGTCGTCGACTTCCTGCCGGTCCGCTGGGAGCATGGACCCATGATCAGCAACGTGGCCGTCATCGTGTTCGACGAGGTCTCCCCCTTCGAGCTCGGGGTGGCCTGCGAGGCCTGGGCGATCGACCGCTCGGGCGACGGCCTGCCGGTCATGGACTTCGCCGTGTGCAGCCCCGACGGGCGGCCGGTCCGCACGATCGCCGGCTTCGACATAGCGGTCCAGCACGGCCTCGACCGGGTGGCTGCGGCGGATCTCGTGGTCCTCCCGGCCATGTCCCGGGACATCCCGGTCCCGGAGGAGGTGATCCACGCGCTGCGCGCGGCCCACGACCGTGGCGCCCGGCTCCTGTCCATCTGCTCGGGCGCCTTCGTCCTGGGTGTCGCCGGCCTGCTCGACGGCCGCCGTTGCACCACCCACTGGATGCACACCGCGGAGCTGGCCGAGCGGTTCCCCGCCGCCCAGGTGGTGCCCGAGGTCCTCTACGTCGAGGACGGCAGCGTCCTCACCAGCGCCGGTACCGCCGCGGGTCTCGACGCCTGCCTCCACCTGTGGCGCCAGGAGTTCGGCTCGGCGGCCGCCAACACCGTGGCACGGCGCATGGTGGTGCCGCCGCAGCGCCAGGGCGGGCAGGCCCAGTTCATCAAGGACCCGGTCCCCGAGCGCCGGGCCGAGACCCTGGACCCGCTGCTCACCTGGATCGTGGGGCACCTCGACGAGCCGCTCGACGTCGACGCCCTGGCCCGGCGCGCCGCCATGTCACCGCGCACCTTCGCCCGCCGGTTCCGTGACGAGACGGGCACCACCCCGCACGCCTGGATCACCGCACGGCGCCTGCACCGGGCCGAGCAGCTCCTCGAGGAGACCGATCTGCCCGTCGAGCGCATCGCCGCGGACGTGGGCTTCGGCAACGCGGCCACGCTGCGCCACCACTTCACCCGGATCCGCCGGCTCAGCCCGCAGCAGTACCGCCGCCGCTTCGCGACGACCTCCTGAACACCACCATCTGAACTCCGACGGTATTGGCAGAAAATGACCGGAGGGAGTCATTTCTGCCACTCGTGCTCCAGGTCCCGGACGAGGAGGCTTGTCAGCGTGAGGGTGGGCCGGATCGACCGGCACACCGCAGGCAAGGAGCTCATCATGATCTCGTTCGTGTTCCTGGTGCTGGCCGCAGCCGCCGTGCTGTCGGTGTACACACTGATCGGCCGCCTGGCCGCTCCCCCGGAGGAGCGGGTGCCGTGGCGCGACCTCGGGTGGGACGGCTGGGTCCGCACGCTGCGGCTCAGCCTGGCCTTCCTGGGTGACGGGGCCCCCGTCGTCGACGCCGTGCCGGGAGGACAAGGCACCCGGATGTCAGTCATGGGCTGACGTGCTGGAGGCCTCGTGCTCGACCACGGTCTGCCGTTGCTCGCCCAGTCCCTCGATGCCGATGGTCATGGTGTCCCCGGCCCGCAGGTAGGGGAACCGCCCGGACAGGGCCACGCCCTGCGGGGTACCGGTGTTGACGACGTCCCCGGGATCCAGGGCCATGTACTGGGAGAGGTGCCGCACGATCTCCGCGACCCCGAAGACCATGTCCGCGGTGCTGGAGTCCTGCCGGACTTCCCCGTTGACGGTCGAGTACAGCCGCAGCCCCTGCGGGTCCCCCAGCTCCTCGGCCGGCACGAGCACCGGGCCCAGCGGGTTGAACGTGGGGCAGCACTTGCCCTTGGACCACTGACCCCCGGACTGGCTGATCTGGAAGTCCCGCTCGGAGACGTCGTTGCTCACGGTGTAACCGGCGATGCACGCCAGCGCCTCCTCGTGACTGGACAGGTAGGACGCCCGGCGGCCGATCACCACGGCCAGCTCCACCTCCCAGTCCACCTTCTCGGCGGCCGGAGGGATCACCACCTCGTCGTCGGGCCCTACCACCGTGTTGGGGTGCTTGAAGAAGATGATCGGCGTGCTGGGAGGCGGATCACCGGTCTCGGCGGCGTGGGCGGCGTAGTTCTGTCCCACGCACACCACGGCCCCCGGCCGGGCCACCGGCGGCCCGATCCGCAGGGACTCCGCGTCCTGCAGCTGCGGCAGGGATCTCCCGGCGAGCGCTTGGCGCACCGCGTCGATGCCGCCGTCGGCGAGGAAGCGGCCGTCGATGTCGGCGGTGACCCCGGAGAGGTCGTAGATCGTCCCCTCGTGGCGCACGGCGGGCTTCTCGCGGCCCATGGGGCCCAGTCTCATCAGTTCCACAAGCAGTCCTTCGGGTCGAGGGGACGGTGGCGTCCGGGTGGGGCGACGGGGATCAGGTGGCCGGTCGCAGCAGGAGGTCGTGCATGCCGCTGTCCACGGGCAGCGTGGTGCCGGAGGTCGAGCCGTTGGCAGGATCGGCCAGGAAGAGGATGGAGGCGGCGACCTCCTCCGCCGTGACGAGCCGACCGTGGGGCTGCCGGGCCTCGAGGGCCTTGCGTTCGGCCGCGGGGTCCGGGGCCGCCTCGAGCAACCGGCCGACCCAGGGGGTGTCCGCGGTGCCGGGGCTGACGCAGTTCACGCGGATGCCCTCCCGCAGGTGGTCCGCGGCCATGGCGCGGGTCAGACCCGCGACCGCGCCCTTGCTCGCCGAGTACAGCGCCCGGTCGGGCAGTCCGTGGGTCGCGGCGATCGAGGAGGTGTTGACGATCGCCGGCGTCCGGGAGCGGCGCAGGTGCGGCAGGGCGGCGGCGGAAACGCGGGCGATGCCGGTGACATTGACGTCGAGCACGCGGGACCACTCGGCGTCGTCGTTGTCGGCCACCGTGCCCAGCGCACCCACCCCGGCGTTGTTGACCACGACGTCGATGCCGCCCAGCGTCTCGGCCGCGGTGTCGACGGCCTGCTGGACCGAGGAGCGATCGGCCACGTCGCACCGCAGCCCCACGGCCCCCTTCGCCACGGCGTCGACGGTGAGGTCCAGGACGGCCACGCGGGCGCCGCGGGCCAGCAGCTGGGCCGTGACGGCGGCGCCGATGCCGGAGGCCCCGCCCGTGACGACCACGCGCAGATCGATGAAGGTGTTCATTCGTGCTCCTTGCCTGTTCCGTGCCCCGCTCAGGTGAGCCGGGCGACCGTCGCCGGGCGGGGGCCGGCCTCGTCCTCCGAGGCGAACGCCCCGGCGAATCGGTGGTAGGCGCCCATGAGGTGCTCGTGCATGGCGTTCTCCGCCGCGTCGGGGTCGCAGTCGCGGATGGCCTCCACGATCGCCCCGTGCTCCTGGATGGTCTGCTCCCCGGTCCAGTCCGCCGGGTAGAGGCGGAAGAGGTGGAGGTGGCAGTGGGTGGCGCGCATCGCCTGGTGGGCGAACTCGTTGTGGCTGGCGCCGAGGATCTCGTCGTGGAACTGCATGTCGTGAGCCACCAGGAGGTGCCGCGTGCTGGCCTCCGTCTCGGCGCCGGAGATGAAGTGCTGCAGTCCCGCCGCCAGGGCGCGGTGCGGGTTGTTCAACCGGTTGACGGCGGCCGACCGCGCCGCCCACGGTTCGATGAGCAGGCGCAGCTCGAACATCTCCCGCAGCTGGTCCATGTCCAGCAGGGGGGTGGTGCGATAGCCCTTCCCCGGGGTCTTGAGGATGAGGTTGTCGCCCTCCAGCTGGTGCAGTGCCTCGCGCACGGGGGTCTGGGACACGCCCAGCTCCCGGGCGATGGCGTCGATGTTGACCTTGCTGTCCGGGGGCAGCTGGAGATCCAGGATCCGGGCGCGCAGGACGGCGTAGACGTCCGTGCGCGCCCGGCCGGAGGGAGCAGGTGCTTCGGTCATGAGCGGCGGGTTCCTTCGGGCAGAGACGTGTCACTGACCACACCGTCCGGCAGAGTTCCGTCGTTGGTCAGGTAGTGGACGAGACGCCCGATCCCATAGGTCCACGGCTGCAGGTCCTCGGTCGGCGCCACGGTGTTGATCAATGTTCCCAGGCGGGGGCTGCTGATCTCGACCACGTCGCCGTGCTGGTGCGTGAAGCCCTTCCCGGGCTCGTCACGGTCCTCCGCCGGGGCGAAGAGGGTGCCCGTGAACAGCACGAACCCGTCCGGGTACTGGTGATGGGTGCCGTGGGCGGCCCCGACCAGTTCCTCGAAGGGGCGGCTGAGCCGGGAGACGTTGTTGGTGCCGTGCAGCACGTAGCCGCCGCTCCCGCGCACGGTGAGCTCGATGGTCTCGGTGCGTGCGTCGTCCAGGGTGTAGGACTCGTCGAAGACCCGCACGAACGGGCCGAGAGCGGCCGAGGCGTTGTTGTCCTTGGCCATGCCCAGCAACAGGGCGCTGCGGCCCTCGACATCGCGCAGGTTCACGTCGTTGCCCAGGGTGCACCCCCGCACAGTGCCCCCACTGTCCACCACGAGCACCAGCTCGGGCTCGGGGTTGTTCCAGGAGGAGAAGGCCGGGATGCCCACGCGTGCTCCGCAGCCGACGGCCGAGAGCACCGGGGCTTTGGTGAAGACCTCCGGGTCCGGGCCGATGCCCACCTCCAGGTACTGGGACCAGAAACCTTCCCGGATCAGGACCTCTTTGACCCGGGCCGCCTCCGCCGAACCGGGCCTCAGGCCGGCGAGGTTCCCGCCCAGAGCGTCGAGGACGTGGGCGCGGATCTGCTGGGCCTGGGCGAAGTCGCCGCCGCAGCGCTCCTCGATGACGCGCTCGATCATGGAGTCCACGAATGTCACCCCGCACGCCTTGACCGCCTGCAGGTCCACCGGAGCCAGCAGGGTGGCCGCCGTCTCCGAGCCGGCGGCCGTGGCGGCCAGGACCTCGGCCAGGTCCCATGTCCGGGCCGGTCCCGTGTCCGCCGCCGCGAGCACGGCCGCGGGGTCGGGCGCGTCGAACAGCTCCGAGACCGTCCGGGCAACGGGGAACAGGTCCACCAGCCGGTCCCCGGCCACCAGCACAGGGCGCGGGCCCCCGGTCTCCGGGTCCCACACCCGCCCCACCAGCAGTGCCCGCTCGTGGTCGGCAGGCAGGACGCTCGCCGGGTCGAGCTGTGGCACCGGAGCGGTGTCCGGGGTGCTGTGCTGCGCGCTCATGCGCCGGCTCCTTCCGACTCGGCGGGTTCGAACCGGCCGTCCACGCGGCGGGCGATCCCCCAGGGATTGGCCTCCTGCAGGGCTGGCGGCAGCGCGGCGTCGGGGAGGTCCTGGTAGGACACCGGGCGCATGAACCGCCCGATCGAGGCCGTGCCCACCGAGGTGGTGTTCGTGGTCGTCGCCGGGTAGGGACCGCCGTGGTGCTGGGCGTAGGAGACGGTCACCCCGGTGGGCCAGCCGTTGAACAGCACCCGGCCGGCCTTGCCGGTCAGGGTGCCCACCAGCGCAGCGCTGTCGTCCTCCTCGTCGCCGTGGACGGTGGCCGTCAGCTGTCCCTCCATCAGCTCGGCAAGGGCCGGCAGGTCAGCGGCCTCCCGATATCGCACGAGCACTGTGGCCGGGCCGAACATCTCCCGGTGCAGCACCTCGGGGTTCCGCCGGACCTGCTCGGCGTCGACGGCCAGGACGGTCGGGTCGGGCACCTCCTCGTCAGAGCCGGCCACGAGCGTCTGCACGCCTTCGAGCGCGGCGACCTCATCACGGGCCTGGCCGAAGGACTCACGCAACCCGGGGGTGAGCAGCTTCGCCAGCGGGGCATCGGCCAGGGCCGAGGTCAGGGTGGTCCGGACCTGCTCCGTCTCGCCCGTGTCCGGGACGAAGAGCACCCCGGGCTTGGTGCAGAACTGGCCCATGCCCATGGTGAAGGACCCGGCGTAGCCGGTGAGGATCTCCTGCCAGCGGTGCTCCCACGCTGCGGGGAGCACGAACACGGGGTTGATGCTGCCCAGCTCCCCGTAGAAGGGGATGGGCTCGGGCCGGGCGGCCGCCCGATCGAACAGCGCCCGGCCGCCGGCGGTGGAACCGGTGAACCCGATGGCCTTCACCAACGGGTGGTCGACCAGCGCGGTGGCCGCCTCCCGGCCCTCGAGCACGGCGAACAGTCCCTGTGGGGCGCCTACCTTCTCCAGCGCCTCGACGACGATCTCGGCGGTGCGCAGACCGAGCCTCAGATGCCCGCCGTGGATCTTGTGCAGGACGGCGCACCCGGCGGCCAGGGCCGAGGCGCTGTCCCCGCCCATGACGCTGAAGGCGAAGGGGAAGTTGGAGGCGCCGAAGACGCCCACCACGCCCAGGGGCACGTTGACGCGGCGGATGTCCGGGCGCGGGCCCATCCCCCAGTCCGGGTCGGCGTGGTCGATGACGGCGTCCAGGGCCACCCCGGTGCGGACCTCCTGCGCGAACAGGTCCAGTTGGAAGGCGCTGCGCTTGAGCTCCCCGCGCAGCCGGGGTTCGGCGAGGTGGGTCTCCTCCGCGGCCAGGCCGACGAGCTCGTCGTCGTGGGCGCGCAGGGCCTCGGCCAGGGCCGTGAGCCAGGACGCCCGGGTGGCGGGCGTCTGGGCGGCGGACACCAGGTACGCCTGGTGGGCGGCGCGGGCGGCCCGGTCCACCTCGGCGGCGGTCGTGGCGGGACGGATCACGGTGTTCATGGAATCTCCTCGAGAGGGGTCGGAATCAGCCGGGGTCAGTTGGCCTCAGCGGGCCAGCACGTCCTGCCAGCCGGCACCGGAGGAGAAGGTCCAGCGATCCACCGAGGACCGCAGCATCTCCGCGCCGTTGCCCGGCAGAGTGGGCGCCTGGTAGCGGCCGTCGGCGACCACCACGGGCTCGACAAAGTGCTCGTGCAGGTGGTCCACGAACTCGATCACCCGGTTCTCCATGGTGCCGGTGACGGCGGCGTAGTCGAAGAAGGAGAAGTGCTGGACCAGCTCGCACAGCCCCACTCCCCCGGCGTGAGGGCAGACCGGGACGTCGAACTGCGCCGCCAGCAACAGATTGGCGATGTTCTCGTTCACCCCGGCCACCCGGGTGGAGTCGATCTGCATCACGTCGATCGCCCCGGCCTGGAGCAGCTGCTTGAAGATGATCCGGTTGTGCACGGCCTCGCCGGTGGCGACCTTGACCGGGTGGACGCCCTTGCGGATGGCGGCGTGGGCGAGGATGTCGTCCGTGCTGGTCGGCTCCTCGATCCAGTAGGGCTGGAAGTCCTGCAGCTGGTTGACCCAGTCGATCGCTTCCTGCTCCTCCCAGCGCTGGTTGGCGTCGATGGCGATGCGTACGTCCGGGCCCACGGCCTCGCGGGCCAGGCCCAGGCGGCGGCGGTCGTCCTCGATGCTGCCGGCCACCTTGAGCTTGATCATCCCGAAGCCGGCCTCGACCGCCTCCCGGGACAGGCGCACGAGCTTCTCGTCGCTGTAGCCCAGCCATCCGGGGGTGGTGGTGTATGCGGGGTAGCCGTCCTTCTTCAGCTCGGCGATGCGGTCGGCCTTGCCCTCCTGACCGCGCGCCAGGATCGCTGCGGCATCCTCCGGGGTCAGGGCGTTGCGGATGTGGGTGAAGTCCACCGCGCTGATCAGCTCCTCGGCGGACATCTCGCTCAGCAGCAGCCACAGCGGCTTCTGCTCACGGCGGGCGCGGATGTCCCACAGGGCGTTCACCAGGCCACCGCAGGCCATGTGGGAGACGCCCTTCTCGGGGCCGAGCCAGCGCAGCTGCGAGTCGTGGACCAGCCGGCGGGACGCATCACCCAGGTTGTTGACGAGTTCGTCGGTGTCCCGGCCGACGAGCAGCTCCCCGTAGCTGTCCATGGCGGCGGTGATCAGTTCATTGCCGCGGCCGCAGTCGAAGACCAGCCCGTAGCCGGTTTCGCCGTCGTCGGTGCTCACTTCGACATAGGCGGCGGAGTAGTCGGGGTCGACGTTGACGGCGTCCGAGCCGTCGAGCTCGAGGGAGGTGGGGAAGCGGACGTCGGTGGTGCGGACGGAGGTGATCTTGGACATGAGTGAGTTCCTAGGGTCGTTCGGTGCGGAGAAGTGGCTCAGAGGAAGCCGAGCAGGGTCGGCAGGCCGAGAGTCATGACGGGCAGGAAGGTGATGATCAGGAGGGTGACCACCATCGGGGCGAAGAAGGGCAGGATGCCCTTGATCACCGTGGGTACCGAGGCCTTGGTGACGCTGGAGAGCACGAAGAGCACCAGGCCCACGGGCGGGGTGATCAGTCCGATCAGCAGGTTGAAGATCACCATGATGCCCAGGTGGACCGGGTCGATGCCGAAGGTCTCGGCGACCGGGGCGAGCACCGGGACGAGGATCAGGATCGCAGCGGTGGGCTCGAGCACGCAGCCGACGATCAGCAGCAGCACGTTGACCAGGATCAGGAAGACGATGGGCTGGTTGGTCAGGTCGAGGATGAGGTTCGCGGCGACCTGCGGGGCCTGCTCACGGGCCAGGACCCAGCCGAAGAGCGCGGCCGCGGCCACGATCAGCAGCACAGAACCAGAGGTCTCCACGGTGGTGAGCAGGGTGCGGTACATCTTGCGCCAGGTCATGGCCTTGTACGCCAGGGCCAGCACGAGGATGTAGATGACCCCGATGCCGCTGGCCTCCGTGGGGGTGAAGATCCCGCTGAGGATGCCACCGAGGATCACCACCGCGGAGCCCAGGGCGGGCAGCGCGGCGACCGCGGTCCTCCCGCGGGTGCTCCAGGTGGAGCGCGGCAGCCGGAGCTCCTCCTGCTTGCGGGTCAGAACCCAGACCGTGACGCACAGGGCGGTCACCAGCACCAGGGCTGGGACGATACCGGCCATGAACAGTGCGCCGACCGAGACTCCTGCGGTCACCGCGTAGATGATCGCGGGGATGCTCGGCGGGATCATCGGCGCGATGAGGCTCGAGGCACCGGTGACCCCGAGGGCGAACTCCGGCTTGTAGCCGCGCTGGACCATGGCCGGGACCTGCACTCGGCCCATGGCCGCCGCGTCCGCGATCGCCGCGCCGCTCATCCAGGAGAAGCCGAAGCTGGTGGCCACGTTGACGTAGCCGAGGCTGCCGCGCAGGTGGCCGATGGCCGCCACCGCGGCGTCGTAGAGCTTGTCGGTGACCCCGGAGACGTTCGCGAGGTTGCCCAGCAGGATGAACATCGGCACGGCCAGAATGGCGAAGCTGTCCACGCCCGAGACCGTCTGCTGGACGGCGGTGCCCATGGTCAGGGACGGCTCCGAGACGACGTAGACCAGTGACGGGATCAGCAGCGCGAAGGAGACGGGCACGCGCAGGGCGAGCAGCAGCAGCAGCCCGATCAGCATCAGAAGGAGAGTCATGGTTCCTACACCGCTTCCCGCTCGAGGTTTTCCATGGCGTCCGGCACCAGTTCCGGGTGGCGGATGTTCAGATAGACGTGCAGGACGGCGTGCAGGCAGATCAGCCCGAAGCCCAACGCCGCCGAGGCGTAGACCAGGCTCATGGGCAACGACGTCGCCGGAGCCGCGAGTCGGGACGCGCCGGCGGCGAATCCCGCTCCGGCCCACGCCATCACCCCCGAGGTGACGACCACCGTGACCAGTGCGACAGTGTCCATCACGATGGCTCCCTTCCGGCCGAGCTTGCTGGCCACCAGGTCCACGGCGATGTGGATGCGACGGGCCATCACGAAGCCGGCGGACACGAACGCGAACCACAGCAGGGCGAAGCGGGCCAGCTCCTCGGTCCAGGTGAACGGGGTGCTGAAGACGTAGCGGCTGATCACCTGCAGCATGATCAGGCCGAGCGTGGCCACCAGGAAGGTGCAGGAGGCCACGCGCTCGGCCACCACGAGGGTGCGGTAGACGGCGCTGCGCTGCTCCAGGTAGTCAGGCTCGTCCGGCTCCTGGGGCACGTGCAGGCCCGAGGCGAGGTTGTGCTCGTGGGGCGGCGTGAGGTCTGCCTCGGCGCGCTCGCTCACTGCCGGTCCTTGATCTGCTGGTAGACATCGGCCCAGGGCTGCTCGCTCAGGGCCTCCTCGGCGGCGGCGGCGAACGCCTCCCGGTCGACGTTCTCGTTGACCTGGATCCCGTCGCCGTTCCTCCACTCCTCCAGGACGGACTGCTCCTGCTCCTCGATGCACTCCCGGGTGGCGTCCGCCGCGGCGTCCATCGCCGAGTCCAGCGCGGTGCGCTGCTCCTCGGAGAGGCCCTCGTAGACGGTACGGCCGGTCGTGACGTGGACGCCCTGGACCATGTGGCCGGTGAGGTTGATGTAGTCCTGGACCTCGTTGAACTTGGCGGTGGCGATCGTCGGGATCGGGTTCTCCTGGGCGTCGATGACGCCTTGCTGGAGGGCCAGGTACACCTCGTCCAGGGCCATCGGCGTGGCGGTGCCCCCCATGGCCTTGATGTTCTCCAGGTACAGCGGGGCGTTCGGGGTGCGGATCTTGAGTCCCCGGAAGTCCTCGGGGCCCGAGATCTCCTTGTCGGCGGTGACGTGGCGGGTGCCGTAGTACCAGCTGGAGAGCGCCTTGATGTCGGAGGACTCGTAGAGGTCGTCGAAGACGGTCTGCATCGTCTCGCCCTCCACCGCCTCCACGTAGTGGTCGACGTCCTCGATGAGGTAGGCGGCGTCCAGGACCTCGGCCGGCTTGTGCCACACCCCCAGGAAGGACGGGCCCGCGATCGCCATGTCGAGGCTGCCGTTCTCGACCTGCTCGAGGGACTCGGCCTCGCTGCCCAGCTGCGCGGCCGGGAAGCTGTCGATCTGCAGACCGCTGCCCTGCAGCTCCTCCTTGAGCGTGCTGACACCGCACTCCTCGACCGGGTGTCCGGCGTCGTAGACGTGCGCAAGGCGGAGTGTCGTGGCGTCGGGGTCGGCCGCCTCCACGGTGCTGCGGTCCACAGGCTCTCCGACCCCGCAGCCGGTGAGGAGCAGAACTGCGGTGGCGGCGACGCCGAGAGCGGCTGCCGTCCCGCGGCGAGGAGTCGTGGAACGGGTGTGCGAGGTCGTGGGGGTCATGGCTGGGTCCTTTCGGAGACGGTCGGTGCCGAGGCGGGGACGGGCTGGATCGGGTCAAGACGGAGCCGGTCGGCGAGGTCCGCCAGCTGGTCCGCGGTGGACGCGGGAAGGGCGACAGTGGCGGCGTGCTCCTGCTCGCGGACGCGTTCCGGATCTCCCGGGGACAGGACGGCGCGGCCGTCGGGGCCGGAGCCCCGGACGCGCTCCTGGAGGGTGTGCACCCGCGTCCGGGTGTGCTCCCGGCCGCCGAAGGCCGCGGTGTCGAGGCCGATCAGCAGGTGCCCGTTGTTCATCCGCGAGGCGGGATTGGACCAGATGTCCACGGTCTCGAAGGCGTAGGTCGCGTCCGTCAGCGACGCGGAGAACGCCTCGAGCAGCACGGAGACGGCGGACCCCTTGTGCCCGCCGAAGGGGATCATGGATCCCTCGGCCGCGGCCACGGGATCGGTGGTGGGCCGGCCCTGGGTGTCGACGGCCCACCCCTCGGGCAGCTGCGTACCTTCGTTGCGGGCCGCGATCACCTTCCCGTACGCGCCGTTGCTGGTGGCGAGGTCGGCCGTCAGCGGCCACTCCCCCGCGCTCGGGGCTCCGAGGGTCAGGGGGTTCGTGCCCAGGACCTTCTCGGTTCCGCCGTGCGGGGCCACGACCGGACCTGTGGTCGAGGTGAGGACCGTCAGGAAGCCGGCCGCCGCGAGCTGGTCGCTCCAGAAGGCGCCGGCGCCGTAGTGGCTGCTGTTGCTGACGGCCACGGCTGCGATGCCGTGCGCGGCACCGTGCTCCAGCACGTAGTCCACGGCCGCCTGCATCGCCACCTGCCCCAGTGCCGCGTCCGCGTCCAGAGCGGCGACGCTCCCGGTGTCGCGGGCCCACCGCATGGACGGAGCCGCGTTGATCCCGCCCAACCGGAGAGCTTCCGCGTAGAGCGGCAGCCGCAGCAGGCCATGTGAGTAGATCCCCCGCTGGTCCGCTTGCACGAGCGAGCGTGCGGTCAGCAGGGCATCGGCCTCCGGGACGTCGTGCGCCACGAGGACCTGGGACGCCAGGCGCGTGAGTTCGTGAACGTCGAACACCGCAGATGCGGACATCGTCACCCTCCTTGAATATATGGAATGTTTGAATCCTATATGTGAGTTGGCTCATAAGCAATGGCTGATCCGGGACGACCGCCTCGGCATCCTGGCGGCCATGGGCAAAGGGCCCATTGACCGCCGTTCGTCACCTATATAGGATTCGGAACATTCCTACAGGACATGTGCCGCAGATCACAAGCATGTGACCGAGATACCCGAGCCCATCGATCCCCGAGAGGCACGCAGCATGCAGGCAGCCACCTACATCGGCAACAGCACCATCGAGATCAGCACCCGCGATCCCCACGCCCCCGCAACCGGAGAGGTGCAGATCGAGGTCGCCTACACCGGGATCTGCGGCACCGACCTCCACGTGCTGCACGGCAGCATGGACGCACGGGTCGCCCTGCCGGCGGTCATCGGCCACGAGATGTCCGGGCGGATCGCGGCGATCGGCCCAGAGGTCGACGGCTGGTCGGTCGGCGATCCCGTGACCGTCATGCCCCTGGACTGGTGCGGGCAGTGTCCCGCCTGCCGGGCGGGACATCAGCACATCTGCCAGAACCTCGACTTCATCGGCATCGACTCCCCGGGCTCCCTGCAAGGGCGGTGGAACGTCCCCGCCCACGTGCTGGTCCGGCTGCCCGAGTCCCTTCGCCTGGACCACGCCGCGCTGGTGGAGCCGGTGGCGGTGTCCGTCCACGATGTGCGGCGCGCCGATCTGCAGCCGGGCGAGAAGGCGGTGGTCATCGGCGGCGGGCCCATCGGCGTGCTCATCGCCACCACTGCCCGGCACGTGGGCGCGGAGGTCGTGGTCATCGAGCTCGATCCGAGCCGGCGCCGGATGATCCAGGACCTGGGCTTCGAGGTGCTGGATCCCACGGTCCAGGACCAGGTCGCCTGGGTCGAGGAGTGGACCGGGGGCGCCGGGGCCGACGTGGTGTTCGAGGTCTCCGGCGCGGCCGCCGCCGTGCTCGGCGCCACCGCTCTGGCGAAGGTCCGAGGGCGGCTGGTGATCGTCGCCATCCACCCCCAGCCCCGCCTCCTGGACCTCCAGCGGGTCTTCTGGCGTGAGCTGTCGGTGGTGGGAGCCCGCGTCTACGAACGGGCCGACTTCGAGGCCGCCGTGGAGCTGCTCACCGAGGGCGTGGTCCCGGCGGAGCAGCTGATCACCGCGATCGTCCCGCTGGCGGACACCGCCGGCGCCTTCGACACGCTGGCCTCCGGCGAGGCCATGAAGGTGCTCATCGACTGCCAGGCGGGCGCGGCATGAGTCCTGCCCTGTTCGATCTGACCGGAAAGCTCGCCGTGGTGACCGGGGCCAAGCGCGGCATCGGCAGGGCCATGGCCGAGGCGCTGGCCGCCGCCGGGGCGGACATCCTCGGTGTCAGCGCCACCCTGGAGCGGGAGGGGAGCGAGGTCTCCCGGGCCGTGGAGGCCCTGGGCCGGTCCTTCACCGCCCGCACCGTGGACTTCACCGACCGAGCGGCCGTCACGGCGCTGGGCCGGGAACTGGCGGCGGCGGACCGGCCCGTCGACATCCTGGTGAACAACGCCGGGACCATCAGAAGAGCTCCCGCCGCGGAGCACCCTGACGAGCTGTGGGACGAGGTCCTGCAAGTGAACCTCTCCTCGCAGTTCGTGCTCACCAGGGAGGTGGGCAGGGCGATGCTCACCCGGGGCGCCGGCAAGGTGATCTTCACGGCCTCCCTGCTGAGCTTCCAGGGCGGCATCAACGTCCCTGGCTACACCGCGTCGAAGTCAGGGATCGCCGGACTGACCCAGGCCCTGTCCAACGAGTGGGCCGCCCACGGAGTCACGGTCAATGCCATCGCCCCGGGCTACATCGCCACGGACAACACCCAGGCCCTGCGCGACGACCCGGACCGGTCTCGCGCCATCCTCGACCGCATTCCTGCGGGGCGTTGGGGTGCTGCGGGAGACCTCGCGGGGGCCACGGTCTTTCTCGCCAGCGCGGCCTCGGACTACGTCTCCGGCGTGGTCCTGCCCGTGGACGGAGGCTGGCTGGGGCGCTGATCCGCCCGGGCGGCGCGCCTGGCCCCCTCCCCTCCCGAAGCACCAGCGAAAGGACAGTCCATGATTCCCGTGCACGACGACGGAGGCACGCCCCGCTCGGCACCCTCCACCCTTCTGGCGACCACCCGGGTGGTCGCCGTGCTGCGCGCCGCCCACGCCCGCGAGTACGCCCCGGTCATCGAGGCCCTCGAACGCGGTGGCGTGCGCAGCATCGAGCTCACCCTCAGCACCGCGGGGGTCTTCGAGGAACTGCCCGTGCTGCTGGAGCGGTTCGGGTCCGCGGTGGAGATCGGGGTCGGCACCGTCACCTCGGCCCGGGAGGCCGAAGCCGCCCTGGACCGGGGCTCGGCGTTCGTCGTCACGCCCACCACCGACCCGGCCGTGGTCACGGCGTGCACCCGCCGTAAGGTGCCGGTCTATCCCGGCGGACTCACCCCCACCGAGCTGCACACCGGCTGGCAGGCCGGAGCGACCGCCGTGAAGGTCTTCCCCGCCTCCGTCGTCGGTCCCGGATACCTCGCCCAGCTGCGCGGCCCCTTCCCCGACTTGGAGATCGTGCCCTCCGGCGGGGTGAGCATCGACGACGCCCCCGCGTGGATCGCCGCCGGCGCCCTGGCCGTGAGCCTGGGCGGTCCGCTGCTCGGTGACGCCTTCGCCGGTGGGGACCTGTCGGAGCTGACCGCTCGGGCCCGGCGGGTGCGCGCTCTCGTCGACCAGGTGGGGGAAGAGCGATGAGCGCCCCCGCGACGACCGTGCCGTACGTCCTCACCTTCGGCGAGACCATGGCCCTGATGCGCGCCGACCGGCCCGGCCCCCTGGCGCATGCCTCTGGTCTGAGCCTGAGCATCGGAGGGTCCGAGTCCAACGTGGCCATCGGTCTCTGCCGCCTGGGTGTTCCCGTCGCGTGGTGCGGACGCGTCGGTGACGACTCCCTCGGGATCCTCGTGGAGCGGGAGATCCGCGCCGAGGGGGTGGACGCCCGCGTCATCGTCGACCCGGACGCGCCCACAGGCCTGATGATCAAGGAGAGCCGCACACCCTCGGTCCAGCGCGTCACCTACTACCGCAGCGGCAGCGCCGGTTCCCGGCTGACGGCGCAGGACATCGACGAGGAACTCATCACGGGAGCAGGACTCCTGCACGTCAGCGGCATCACCGCCGCCCTGTCCGCCGGGTGCCAGGACACTCTTCGCCACGCCGTCGCTGTGGCGCGCGGGGCCGGAACGCTCGTCTCCTTCGACTTCAACTACCGGGGCAACCTGTGGGACCGGGACACCGCCGGGGAGTTCTACCGGGACATTCTCGCCCAGGCCGACCTCGTCTTCGCCGGTGACGACGAAGCAGCCATCGCCGTCGGAGCGGGATCCGACCCGACCGATCTCGCCCACAAGATCGCCGCCTACGGCCCCCGGCAGGTCGTCATCAAGCTGGGCGGCGAGGGCGCCGTGGCACTGATCGACGGGGAGCAGTACCACCGAACAGCTGTGCCCATCGACGCCCTGGACACGGTCGGCGCCGGCGATGCCTTCGTGGCCGGATACCTCGCCGAGCTGATCCTGGGCCACAGCCCCGGCGAGAGGCTCGAGACGGCCGCGAAGACGGGAGCGTTCGCCTGCCTCGTCCCCGGCGACTGGGAGGGATTCCCTCGCCGGCACGAACTGGGAATTCTCGACATCCAGGAGACCGTCATCCGCTGACCCGAAACCCGTACCGTGCCGCCCGTCGCCTGCCGGGCATGTCGCCGCGAGAAGGTCCGCCCGACACCCACCCCGACCAGGAGAGCCCGACCGATGAAGATCTTGATCCCCGACACCACCGACATCAACCCGGACGACCTCACCGGTCACGAGGTGGTTCGCTACGACGCCGAAGCCCCCGTACCGCCGGAGCACACCGACGCGGAGGCCATCGTCGTCTGGGGCACCTCTCTCGACGTCCTGCAGGAAACGGCTCACCGACTCTCGCGCGTGGAGCTCGTCCAGGCGCTCGCCGCCGGACCGGACAGTGTGCTGGCCGCCGGATTCCGCGAGGAGGCGGTCATCTGCTCCGGCGTCGGCCTGCACACGAAGCCGGTGACCGAGCACGCACTGGCGCTCATCCTGGATCTGGTGCGTCGGTTGCCGGCCGCCGCCAACCGCCAGGCCGAACTCTCCTGGGACCCGGAGCTCGGCGGCCTGCAACCGCTCCACCCGGGGAAACGGGTCACGACGCTCCTGGACGCCCGCGTCCTCATCTGGGGCTTCGGTGCCATCGGACAGCACCTGGCTAGTCTCTGTGCGGCCCTGGGCAGTCAGGTCATCGGCGTTGCCCGGAGCGCCGGTGTGCGCGGCGGGTACCCGGTCATCACTCCGGAGCAGCTGCCGGAGCACCTGCCCGGGACGGACGTGCTCGTGCTCGTCCTGCCCCACGCCCCGGCGACGGAGCGCGCACTGAACCGCGAGAGGCTGGACGCTCTTCCGCGGAGCGCCTACGTGGTCAATGTGGGGAGAGGGTCGACCGTAGACGAAGACGCTCTCGTAGAGGCCCTCGCCACCGGGTCCATCGCCGGTGCGGCCATCGACGTCGCCGCTCAGGAGCCACTTCCGGCAGAGTCCCCGCTGTGGTCGGCGCCGCACCTCGTCATCACCCCGCACATGGCCGGCGGCCGGCCCATCGGGGCCGCCCACCTGCTGCGCAAGAACCTGGAGGCGCTGACGCAGGGTGGCGAGTTCACCAATCGGGTCGATCGATCATGAGCTGAATCCGAGACCTCAGGGGGCCAGCCGAGGAGCGCCTCCCCCAAGGACATGACGTCGAAGCACATCGCGACGGCCACCACGAACAACGGCATCGTCCTCCTCATGCACATACCGCGGTTGCCCATCCAGGCCACCGCACGAGCGGGCCAACCGGCTCTGCGACCGTGAGCACCTCCATCAGCTCGACCGCTTCGCTCCGGGTGGCCGACAGCTCAAGCACCAGGGGTCCATGCCCTCCTGCCCACGAGCAGAAGGGCACGGGCGAGACCGGGTCGTTCTTCTGCCCCTGCTACCGCACTGTTTTGGTCTGGACCAATCCATTGACTTCGTAAATTGGTCTAGTCCAAACTGAGGCAGTGGCATGGATCACTCTTGGAGTTCAAGGGGGACCCTCGTGATGCTCACATCGGGAAGCCCCGGCATGCCGCAGCTCTGCCCTTCGACCCCGAGATCGTGCCGCCCCACCACGAGGAGTACGCACCATGCTGAAGAAACTGCTGACCACCGGTTCTGTTGCAGCCCTGATCGCCGGCGGCACCCTGCTCGGGGCCGGACCGGCCCTCGCCGCACCCTCGAAGGCCGGCGGGAAGAGCACCGACGTGACCGTGATGTCCTTCAACATCCACTACGGCGCGGACGGCGACAACCAGTTCGACCTCGAGCGCACAGCCTCGGTGATCGAGGACTCCGGCGCCGAGATCATCGGCCTGCAGGAGGTGGACAACCGCTGGGGGTCACGCAGTGAGTTCCTGGACGAGGCGGAGTGGCTCGCCGAGCGGCTCGACATGCACGTCGTGTACGGCGCCAATCTGGACGAACCACCGCTGCCCGGCGACGTGGACAACCGCCAGTACGGCAACGCCGTTCTCAGCGAGTACCCGATCATCTCCTCGGAGAACCACCTCCTGACGAACATCGAGTACGAGGAGCGGCCCACCGAGCAGCGAGGCCTGCTCGAAGCCGTGGTGAACGTCCGCGGCAATCACGTCGCCTTCTACAGCACGCACCTGGACTTCCAGCGCGAGGAGCAGCGCGCACTGCAGGTCGAGGAGATCCTCGACATCACCGGTAACAGCGAGCGACCCGCGGTCATCGTGGGAGACCTCAACGCCGAGCCGGACGCCCCGGAGCTGCAGCCCCTCTTCTCGGTGTTCACGGACTCCTTCGCCGCCCTCGGGCAGGACGACGACTACACCTTCGGCCCCGACCTGGAAGGACTCCCCGGCAGCGGTTCCGTGGAGAACCCCAGCCTGCGCATCGACTACATCCTGACCGCACGCGGAGCCACGGCCACCTCGGCGAGGGTCGTCCAGACCACGGCGTCCGACCACCTGCCCATCGTGGCCGAGCTGTCGATCACGAAGACCCCCAACGGCAAGGTCAAGTAGCGGCAACGCACCACATCCCCGGAGCCTCAGGGGGTCCAGCCGAGGACCGCTTCCCCGAAGGTCATGACGCCGAACCACGTCGCGACGGCCACCACGGGGACCAGCAGCACCAGGTAGGACCGGCGCTGCACCAGCCGCACCCCGATGTAGGTGAGGAGCAACCACCACACGCCCAGGAGCACGATCGCCCACAGCGGAGCCATCAGCCCGCTGGCCATGTAGAAGAATCCGACCACCAGCTGGGCCAGGGCCGCGATCACCACGGCCACCACGAACAACAGCGTCGTCGTTCTCATATAGGAACTGTGCGCTCACATGGCGGAACCCGCAAGGGTCCACCCGGCTGCCCGCGGCGGTCCAAGGACCGCCGCGCCTGGTCGCCGGTCCTCGCAAGGGTCCCGGACGTCCGGGCCGTGGACACCTGACGTGAGGGCATCCAGGTTGAGAGGATGACCCCATGGCAGCACGCGCGGGAACCGGCCGGCAGACGCGGGATCTGATCCGCCTCAAGATCGTTCTGATGGACACCGACCCCGAGATCTGGCGGCTTCTCGAGCTGGACGCAGATCTCACGCTGGACCGGGTGCACGAGGCCCTGCAGGTCGCCATGGGCTGGCGGGACAGCCACCTGCACCTGTTCGAGGACACGGACCCCGACGAGCGCCTGCACCCGGTGGAGGGCGAGGTCCGGGACCCCCGGCGCTGGATGACCCACGAGGACCTGGAGGAGCTGGACGGCCTGCCCGAGACCGAGTGGACCCTCGGCCAGGTGCTGACCGAAGAGAGCAGTCCGTTGTACTACGAGTACGACTTCGGTGACCGCTGGATCCACCGCCTCGAGCTCGTCGAGCAGCTCACAGTCCCCGCGACGGAACCGGCTGCGCACGTGGATCGCGGCGAACGGCGAGCGCCCCCGGAGGACTGCGGCAGCACTCCCGGCTACGCCGAGCTGCTGGACGCCCTCGCCGATCCCCGCCACGAGCGTCACCGAGAGCTGACGGAGTGGCTCGCCGACACCGTCGGTCCGTGGCAGCCGTTCGATCCTGACCGGTTCGACGTCGACGCCGTCAACCACGAGCTGGCCCTCCGCTTTCCCGCCCCCGACGACGACGGACGCTCCGCCCCGCCCCCGGACACACCTCCCCTCGTCGCCGAGCTGGTGGAGCGGGTTCCGCCCGGTCTGCGCCCGGAATTTCGCACCTATCTGCAGTCGGCTGAGCCGGAGACTTCCGTGCTGGTCGACGCGGCCATAGCGGAGCGGATGGTGGCCCCGTACCGCTGGCTGATCCGCAGGGTCGGTGCCGATGGCTTGGATCTGACTGCTGCCGGGTGGTTGCCGCCGGCCGTGGTGGCCGAAGCCATGGACGAGTTCGGCTGGGATGAGCGCTGGATCGGGAAAGGCAATCGGGAGGAGTGGACCCAGCCGGTCAGGCAGCTGCGGGAGCAGGCCCACAGGCTCGGTCTGGTGCGCAAGCACAAGGGTCGATTGGTCCTGCCCGTGGCAGTCCGGAGGCTCGGGGACGACCCCGTGGGTCTGTGGTTCTTCGTGGCCCGGTCCATGGCCCACCGGCACCGGCACGACGTCAAGCGCGATGCCACGCTTCTGCTGGCCCTCGAGCTCGCGACAGGTCGCGCCGAGTCCCAAGACGAGGTGCTGCGGCGGATCGGCTTCGGCCTGGAGGTCCTCGGGTGGCAGGCCGCCGACGGATGGGGACTGACCCCCGACATGGTGCGCGACCAGGTCCGGGGCGGCTGGGACGTGTTCACCCAGCTGGGTGCGATCGGCAGACTGTCCGCGCTGGACGCACCGGACGCACCCGTACTTCCGGAAGGGCGCTCCTTCGCCCGCGCCGTGCTGCGCTCCTGACTGCGACTCCTCCGCCGCGCGGCTCAGAGTGCGTTGAGCACCGCCCGGAGCGGCTCACCCACGAAGAAAAAGAGCAGTACGGCGGCGGGACCGCCGAACCGCCACAGCTCGCGCCGCCGTCGCGCGCTCCGCACGGTATGCCGGAGCTCCGCGAAGCGCTCCTGCAGCGCAACCGGGTCCTCGGGCGGCGCAGGACTGTTGTGCCAGGTGCTGGGGACCACCGCGGCAGCCGAGATCCGGGCGACCTCCTGGTCCGTCAGCACGGGGCGCCGGCGCCGCAACCAGCGCAGCAGCTGCCGGTTCGTGACGACCTCGACCCCCGCGGGCCGGCGCCTGATCGTCAGGTTTTTCGGCTCGATCAGCACCAGCACCGGGGTGACCGGGACCGGCTCGCCCACCGCGGCGCTCAACCGCCTGCCGGCCCGCGCCGCCTCGTGGCGTGAGTGCGAGAGGTAGTGCTGTTTGTGCCCGTCGATCATGACGGCGCGGTCCGCGACCCACACTGTCCTGCCTGCATGGTTCTTGGTGTTCAGCGTGAACACCCCGGCGGGACCGATCAGCACGTGGTCGATGTCCGAGGCCCCGGCACCGACCGGCACGGCGTGCAGCACCGTCCATTCCGGGCCCAGACGACCCAAGATCTGCCCGACGGCGATCTCTCCCAGCGCCCCCCGGTACCAGGAGCGGCTCTCGGCGCTCAGCGGACTGGCGCCCGCGAGCCGGCCCCACCACGTGCGGGGCGGCTGGCCCTCCTGCAGCCGCAGCGTCGCGGCAATCACCTCCTGACCCGCGCCTCGAACGGCCAGGCTCGGTACCGGTACCGGTGCCGGTACCGGTACCGGTGCACTGTTCCCCGCGGGCGGCCCGAGCAGCCGGAAGGCGGCGAACCCCGTGGAGCGGATGGGTGGCGGGGATGCAGAGTCGGCGGAGGGCGGCATGGTCGTCAGCTTTCGGACAGGGCGTGAAGGTTTTCCTGCATCACACGTCTTTGCATTAGTACACATCAAGTGGCAGCGCCTTCGTTCCGTTGTGTGACGCCATCAGCGCCTGGTCACCCGGCCCTCACACCGGGCCCGTGTCAACGGCCGGCGATGCTTCCTGGTGGAGTTCAGGTGATCTCTCCGTTCAGTGCGAGCTGTGATTCCCGCCGGCACAGACCCCGCCTGGGCAGTGTCCAGGACAGCACCTCGGCGCGGGCCAACATGTTGCGAACGGTCACGGTGATCGCGGGGGTGGATTTTCGCACCAACACCAGTGACGGCCGCCCCTTCGGAGTGACGACGACGTACTGTCAGGGATACGCAGGAGCGTGCCCTGACTTCGTGAAGAACGCTCTGAACATCTGGGGGGTTGATGGACGTGACCGTGACCGGCGGAACCTTCCTGCACGAGCTGTCCATGGTCGAACGCGCCCAACCGCACAGCCTCATCACCGGCGTCACGCTGGCCCAGGAGACCGCCGACGTGCAGTGCGTGACGGGGCCGCCGGTGTCCGTGCCGCTGACAGCCGGGCGGAGGCGCATCGCACAGCTGCTGAGCAAGGTTGCCGGACCCATCACCCCGCCGGCCGCACAGGATCCCGACACCTACCCGGACACCCCGGACCCCCAGCAGCTGTGGAGCGAGCTCCTGGACGACCTGGGTGCTTACCTCCCTGACCTTTCCCACGCCGACCCCGATCTGCGGCTGGTCTCCGTGCACCGGGACGGGGCAACCGCGCGGATCCAGGTCGCCAACAGCACTCGGCAGTTCACCCATGGAGTGCCCCTGGACAGCGGGGAGCCGCCGGCCGCGGTGACGGTCGACATCGCCGCCGCGTTCGCCGCGGCACCGGAACCCCTGCGCTAAGACCGGGCCTCGTTGCCGGTGTCGGCTCTGCTCCCTGCCGGTGACTGCTGGGTCCAGCGGCCTGGCGGCATGGTCTGCCTGGCGCTCCCGGCGCTCACCGGCACCTTGGCAGCCCTCGAAACACTCGCGTCGGAGCACGCCACCGGCCAGGTCGTGCCGGAGACCATCCGAGATGCAGAGAGCCGCGCCTGAGCCCGCGGCCGCAGAACTGGGGACACCAGCTTCCCGGGTGATTGCAGATGCATCCATAGGCTGGAGGGGAACTGACGCTTTCCTGACAGGACTTCCGTGGCCCCCTCCTCTCCCACCTTGCTCCGACTGGGCGCCTCCGCGCTCGTCCTCGCGCTCCTGACCGGCTGCGGCGGGTCGGCGGCCTCCAGCGACACGACGTCGTCGTCGAACGCCGCCTCCCCCGAGACCTCCGCCGCCCCGGAACTGCGCGGCGAGCGCGCCGTGGTGGAGCGGGTGATCGACGGCGACACCGTCGACGTCCGGCGGGACGGTGAGGTGGTGCGCGTGCGGCTGCTCAACATCGACACCCCGGAGACCAAGGACCCGAACGAGGTCGTCGAGTGCCTCGGCCCGGAGGCGACCGCGCTGCTGGAGGAGCTCCTGCCGCCGGGCACCGTGGTGGGCCTGGAGTACGACCAGGAGCGCACCGACCGCTACGACCGCACCCTGGCCGGGGTCTTCCTGGAGGACGGCACGCTGGTCAACGCCGAGATCGCCCGCCAGGGCCTGGGCACGCCGCTCTACATCGCGCCCAACGGCCGGTTCCTGCCGCCGGTCGAGGAGGCCTTCGCCGAGGCGGAGCAGCAGCAGGCCGGCCTGCTCGACCCCACCCACGGCTGCACGATCCCGGCGCAGGTGCAGCAGGCGACGAGCGCGCTCGCCGACGCCGCACCGGCGGATCTGGCCGATGCGGCCGGGGAGATCGCGGCCGCCGTCGCGTTCCTGGCGGCGCTCGACGCGGTCGACGGCGACGCGCACCCGCACGTCCGCCATCTGGCCGGGCTGCCATCGCTCACGAGCGGGATCTCGGGCGTCCGCCAGGACGTCGCGGCCCTCCAGGAGCGCGCCGCCGAGCAGCGCCGCGCGGCGGAGGCCAAGGCTGCGGAGCGCAGAGCGGCCGAGGACCAGCGCCGACAGGCGGAGGCGGACGCGGCCCGTCAGGCGGAGTCCGCCCGGCAGGCCGAGCTCGACCGCCAG
>NZ_PDDL01000069.1:0-18976 GCF_020833785.1 Kocuria sp. CCUG 69068 | reverse complement strand
CTCTTCCGGCTCGTCACCGGGTGTCGGTGGGCTCACGTCCACCAGTGTCTCGATGTTCTCGCTCATGTCGACCCTCCAACCCCGAACGGGGTGATTGGGCCTCTTACACCGTTACTGCGATAGTCCCGATTTCAGACGGAAAAGTTGCGACGAGAGGGCTCGCATCCCCTGGGATGCGAGACGTCTCGTTGGAGTCTTTTCCTAGTTGCCCAGCGGGAGAAGGATGCAATCTTAGAGAAGGCTAGGTCCTGGTGTCAGTGACGGTGGAGCGGCCGCAAAGTAACGCCTGAATTGGCCGGCAACGACCGCAGCCTCGGATGTTTGACCATCGGTGGCATTTCACTTGGTTACAACCCGGATACTTTTGGTGGATGTTGGGCCTCGAGGTGAAGGGCGACAGCACCCCGCGAGTCGGACTTATGGCAGGGTGCCATCGCACTTGATGAGGCCTCCGTATTCACTCCGGGAAGCGATTCTGGGCGAGAGCTAGGGTCAGCAGCTAATCACCACATCAAGGAGATCGGCTTGGCAGATGTCCTTGCCCGTTCCGCCGTCCACTGTTTCGAATGGCACCCCGTCAGCTGCGTGCAGTGAATCCTTGCCCGCCTTTCCTTCGAGGCGATCGAAGTTGAACCCGCCCCTCAAGGTGTCGTCACCGTCACCGCCATTCAGGTAGTCGTCACCCTCGTCGCCGTTCAGGCTGTCGTCACCTGCTCGACCGTAGAGATTGTCTTTGCCAGACCACCCTCCCAAGGCGTCATTGCCGTCGCCGCCGTCCAAGGTGTCGTTGCCGCCTCGGCCGTTGAGAACGTCGTTACCCGCTGCCCCGTAGACGGCATCGTTGTCCGGCCCCCCGTCGAGGGCGTCGTCGTTACCTGCCCCGCCATTGAGGGTGTCGATGCCCTCGTTGCCCCACAGGCGGTCGTTGCCAGCTTCGCCGTTCATGGTGTCGTTGCCGGCTTCGCCGTAGAGGAGATCATGGTCAACGCCGCCCCACAGACGGTCGTTACCAGCATTGCCGATCAGGCGGTCGTTACCACCCCCGCCGAATAGGTCATCGTTGCCGCCCCCACCGTTGAGGACGTCTCTGCCGTCGTCGCCGCGGAGATCATCAGTGGCGGACCCACCCGTGACCGTGTCGTTGTCGGAGCCGCCGTTCACCTCAGCTGGAACTGGCACGTTCGCGGTAAGGGTGACGGTGTCGTTGCCGTCCCCGGCGTTCACACGGGCCAGGGTGACGTTGTTCGGGGAGCAGTACACGGTGCTCGAGGTGATCTGGTCACATCCGGCGCCTGCGGTGAGGCTGTCTCCGGTGTCCCGGACCTTGTAGCGCTGACCTTGGAGCGGGACGTTGACCACGGAGACCGTGATGTTGTTGGCCTTCCCTGAGGCGGCCTGCACCCGCAGGATCCCTCCCGTGGTCGAGACCCCGGTCGCCGCCTGAGCCGGTGCGGTCCCGACGAAAAGACAGACGCCGGCCAGCAGCCCTACGGAGAGCACCCCCGTTGCGCACCGCCTTCTGGTTCCGGCTGCTCCCCTATGTCCGGCCATGTTCTCTGCACCGTGAGCGGGTGAAAGAACGGGTAAGTTTTTTGTGCCGCGCATGATGTCACTCCATTGTTTGCACATGCATTGCATTCGGGTGTCTTGCAAGGACACTCGCTGAATTTTCATGGACCTCGTCAGAGATCGAGACTAACTTTGCTCGTAAAGGGGCCAACGAATTCACAGCCATGAATTCAGATGACGCCTTTGGAGGAATGCGCGAAACGGAATTTCGCTCCTGCCCGCACGGGGGCTCCTATAAGCCCACGATACGGCGGCTCGAGGCGCCACGGAGCTGGCAAGTCCGGGTTGGAACCACCCCTTGACCAGTGACGATGGGGTGGCGCGACGGTCGCGATGTCCGCGGACCGAGCCAGACAAGTGCATGCGGTGAATAACACTGCGGAGAAACGGGGCAGGCGTGGAACTGGACCTGGAGTGTGTGGCCAGTTTTCTAATCCTGTGCGAGGAAGAGCATTTCGGGCGAGCCGCGACACGATTGCATCTGACCTCGCCCGCGCTGTCCAAACGTCTCCAGCGTCTGGAGCATCAGATCGGCGCCCGCCTCATCGACCGCGGTCCCACCGGCACCACCGCACTCACCGCCGCAGGATGGCAATTCGCCGGTCACGCCACTGCAGTGATGGACCAGGCCCGAGCCGCCCAGGCAGCCGCCCGAGCAGCCGCCCACACCCCGATCCGGGCAGTAGTGCGCATCGGCGTCCCCGGCATCATCAGCGCTCAACCCATGACACGGTCGTTGACCGGTCCGATCCAAGCGCTGCGGAGGCGCATTCCCGGGGTCGAGATCCACTGCATCGGAGTCCCTTACGGGAGCACTCTCGATTGTCTGCTCAACGACATGGTCGACATCCTCTGGAGCCCAACGGAGATTGCACATCCAGCCCTGGAGTCCCGGCCCCTCGGCACCGTCATGCGGGTCGGCGTCGTGCCCGACCGGCACCCTCTCGCGGAGGCCGGAGCCGTCAACGTCGAGGACTTCGCAGGGCTGCCTCTGCTGCACCATGGGGCCGTGCCTCTGTCGTTGATGTCGGCTGGTTGGTTGGCAGACGTTCGCCCTCTGGCACAAGCCCGCCTGGTACCCTGCGACGCCCAAAGCGTCTCCGCGCTCCGCCAGGAGATCCTCCGTGGCCAGGGGGTGGCGGTCATGCCTCTACCCCTGGGCCTGGAGGCAGGCGCCGGGTTGCAGACGATCACGCTGCACGAGGTGCCGGTCACCCAGATCTATGCGGTGTACCGCCGCGCGGACAAGGGGCCCTTGATACAAGAAGTGCTGAGACTACTCCAAGCCATCACCTCACCCGGAGGCTTTCCGCACCTCGATACCCCGCTACCAACCTCCTGCGCGGGTGCAACCAGACTGCCCGCGACACACCTGATGACCTAGGAAACGGCACCAACCGACCCCGAAGGGAGTCAAGCCCGCCCGGATGCCCTCACGACGGGGGCGATCGTTGTCAGCCCCGTGCGAAGACACAGCAACACCCCGATCGAGCAAATCCACTGGATGTCTTGCAACCGATATGCCTCATAACCCATGGCTTGAGAAACGAGTCGCTGTCATCTTGTTCAGTTTGCTTCCTGAGTGATCAGCTCAGTGGTTACTCTGGAATATCGCCGACGGGGTTCCCTCCCGACCCGGCGTCGCGGTCCAGCCCCGGCCGTCTCGATCCTTGACCTGTGAACAGGAAAAAGGCATGACATCCTCTGTCTCCGGGGCTCTGGCAGTCGAACTGCGCCCCCATTCCCCCGCCCACTGGATCGCCACCTACTACCCCATGGTGGAGACTCCCGCCGGCCGCTGGGCCGACGTCACCTGGATCCTGCATCAATGCCGGATACCCCCTCCCGCTTCTGTTGCACTGCCTCGGGCGCAATGGCTGGAGCTGCGCAGCCCCGATCGGGGTCACCACGGTTACGCCAACCACCCTGCGTGCAGGGCGGCCCTGGCGAGCGGCTACGCGGCAGCGCTGGCCGTCTACATCGCCGAGGCCGATAACGTTCCCGCACCGACCCAGCAGGACCAGCAGCCTCGAGCCGGTACGGTCGTCGTCCCGGCCGGACAGCTCTCGGAGTGGGTGCTCGAGGACCTCGACGAGGAGACCATGCAGATTCCCAGGTGACCCTGCCGTTGGCCACCCCGTCATCACCGCCGCTTTCCTGCACCGGCCCTGCACCGGTCGACAGGTTTGGGTGCGCCCTGTGGGAGCGGTGCTACCACCACCCCGTGATGAGCAAGCCTGTGCGGCGGGTCAGTAGGTGATGAGTTCGTGGGCGGCGCGGTCGAGGACATTGCGCTGGAGGCGGGACAGGTGCAGGGCCTCGTGCAGGTAGGCCTGCATCTCCACCTCCCCGCCGTCGCGCCCGAGGTCGTAGTGGTGCCGGCTTGAAGCAGGGGACGGTGGTTCCACCGCCGTCCCGGACGCAGGGCCCGGAGCGTTCCGAGCCACGCGCTGCCCCCTGTCAGGTCCGTGGTGCTGCGGCCGGCTCACCACCCTCCCCTGGCGGGAAGGAGAGGAGGCGTCCGGTCGTGGTGCTCGCCACACGAGGCAGGCGCTCGGAACGACCCGGCCGCCGCCTGCGGTTCAGCACCACCACGAATCCCGTGGGGTCCTGGGGGGTCAATTGCTGATGGCCGGGGCGGCGCAGATGTAGGTGGTCTCCAGCGCCTGGGCGGCCAGGAACCGGGCGGTGTCGGCGCGGGTGATCGAGGGCCCCACCACGTCCCGGTGGGTCATCCCGATGTGGCGGACCCCGCGTACCGGTCCGTCCGTCAGCGGCGCGTGGCGCACGAGCGTCCAGCTCAGTGCGGAGGAGGCGATGGCATGGAAGTCGGCGGCCGCCTCCCGGCACAGCTGGGGGCACCACCCCTGCCATAGCAGCCGGGCGGTCCGCCGCCAGGTGTCCGGGTAGCGGGTGTGGTCGACCAGGGTCGCCGGCTGCAGACCGATGTACCGGGTGCGCCCGTGGCCGGCCATGCTGTCCACGATGGCGCGGGTCGCGTCCACGGTGAGGTTCGGCCGCCGCCGGCTGCGTGCGGCGCACAGCACGTCGATCACCACCTCGTTGTCCGCCACAGCCGCGTCGATCACGGCCGCGTCCAACGGGTCCCCGACGCGCAGGTGCACCCGGTCGGCCCACTCCGCCGGTGCCTGGGCCGGATCAGTGAGCACGGCGCTGACCCGGTGTCCCCGGAAGACGAGGTCCGTGACGGTCTCACGGCCGACGTCCGTGTCCGCCCCGAACACCACGACCTTCACCGAGCGTCCCACCCGGCACGTGCCGCCCGACCGGTCCCGCTGAGCAGACCGCCCTCGGCCCGCGGCCGCCGGTCGGTGATTGCCCCTGGTTCCGGCAGCACGAGCTTCACCCGCCCCCCCCCCGGGACGATCGCGGCACTGCTGGTCGATGCCGGCGCGCAACAGCGCCACGGCCGCCGGTCCTGGGGGACCGCCCGCGGTGAGTTCGACGAGGACCTCCGCGGCGGGGGTGAGGGTGCGAGCCCGCTCGATGACCGGGTGCAGGGCCTGTTGGTTGGCGGCGCTCAGGCACCCGGTGACGATCAGGCGCAGGTGCCGGCCGTCGAGGTCCACGCGCACCAGCACAGAGAGTTTGGGGTCGGACACAGCAGATCTTTCACGGCGGTCCCCCGGGAAGAGGGAGGGTGGGGCCGGCTGTTCGACCACGTCACAGCCTAGACCATTCCCGACGCGACAGCCGGGGAATGGATCTGCCCGGACATCTCCCCGGCACCAGTGATCGGGGACGCCGTGCCGGTCCGGGTGCTGCTCCGGCGGATCCTTGCTGGCGTATCGTTGAGGACGAGGGACGGCCGAGCACTGTTGGTCCCCTGCACGGGGTGACGCCCAGGCTCGCGCGTCCTGCGTGGGCCCGGAATTGCCCGACCGACCGGGGAGCCCCCAATGGAACCCACTACCGCTGCTGCAGCAGACGCCACCGATCTGAGCGCGGTCTTCGCCCGGATCCAGGGGATGCTGCTGAGCCAGGAATCAGCTCAGGCCGCTGCCGCCCAGCTCGCCCTGGCGGCCCGGGATCTGATCGACTCCGCGGCCGGGGCCGGGGTCTCGCTGATCGACGAGACCGGACGCCGGACCTCCACCGCGGCCACCGACACCCTGGTGCAGACCGCCGACACAGCCCAGTACGAGCTCGGGCTCGGCCCGTGCTTGAGCGCCTGGGCCACCGAGTCCGTCCAGCGCCTTGAGGACACCGCCGCGGATACTCGGTGGCCGGAGTGGTCCCGCACGGCGGCCGGGGCTGGGATCGCTTCGGTGCTCAGCGCCCCGGTGCTCTACCGGGACAACTGCCTGGGGGCGATGAAGATCTACGCCACCGCCGGGAACGCGTTCAGCGCCCGGGCGGAGCAGCAGCTGGTGCTGCTGGCCTCCGCCGCCGGCACCCTGCTCGGAGCGGCCCAGGGCAGTGACACCCCGCACCGGCTCAGCGCCTCGCTGCAACAGGCCATCACCAACCGCACCGCGGTGGAGACCGCCACCGGGATGCTGATGGAGCGCCACGCCACCGATCAAGAGACCGCCCGGCGGATGCTGATCGGCGCTTCCCAGGCTCAGGGCCGGCCGTTGGCGCAGATCGCGCGCCGGGTCGTGGAACGAGCCGTGGACACGACCAGCTGAGGAGTGCGGTGGCGATGGACGACAGTGCTGCAGGCCGCCAGCAGGCCCACCTGGTGCGCCAGGCCCTCGAGGCCGCCGGGATCGAGGTGGGGCAGCTGTGGATGCACTACTTCAGCATCGGCGGTGACGCCGGGGAGATGGAGGTCGATGCCTTTCTCCACCACTCCCTGACCCTGCCGGTCCTGCAGCGCGATCTGCTGGCACATGCCACCAACGAGCTCCTGGACGAGCAGCGGCCCCAGCGGATCCCGCAGACCTCGGACCTGCTCGACCACGACGACCAGGACGGCACCGGGCAGGACGAGCACAGCACTCAGGACCAGGACAGCGCAGAGGAGTCCTGACGCACCCCTGCACGAGCAGGTGACCTCAGCGGTCCCGGGACCGCGGTGCAGAACGAGCGGGCCGGCGCGGCAGGGAGAGTTCCCCGGTCTCGACGACCTCGGTGGCGATCTCGGCCATCTTCCGGTTGCTGTCCTGACTGGCCACCCGCAGCAGCTCGTGGGCCTGGTCCCGGGTGAGCTTGTGCTGGGCCATCAGCACCCCGATCGCGGTGCCGATCTCCCGGTTGGACCGCAGCGCGGCCTCCAGGTTCTCGGCCCGCTGCCGGCTCAACTCCATGGACACCGCCCACGCGGCGTGCGTGGCCAGCAGCGTGCCCGCCCACTGGGTGTGCTCGTCGAAGGCGTCGGTCACGTCGGAGTAGAGGTTCAGTCCCGCGATCAGCTCCGGATCCGCCACCAGGGTCAATCGGTAGGCCAGCGCGCTGCGCACCCCGAGCTCCTCCGCGACGCGGGCCCCGTACACCGGCCACCGGGGGTCGTGGGCCAGATCCGCCGAGCAGTGCACGCTGTCCTCCAGCACGCTGTCCACGCACGGGCCCGCCCCCAGCTCGTACTGCAGCGCGTCCGCCGCGCACGCCGTCTCCGCGGTGGTGGCCAGGGTCCGGAACCTCCCCTGGCGCAGCGTGGTGATGCTCGCCCACCGCGCCCCCGGCAGCGCCTCCACCGCGTGCTCGATCACCGCTTTCACGAGGGTGTCGGCCGATGCATTGCGCAGCTGTTCCCCCAGGCCCACCAGCGCATCGGCGATCTCGGTCAGTCCGACGGGGTCGGCCTGCGACGTCCGGTCCGAAGAAGCCATGACGACCCCCAAAAAATATCCGGTGGCGGCCACGCACCCTGGATTCTCTACGCCTCACTCCTGAAGCACTCCCCAAGTCTATCCATCCCGGACACCGCCACAGCGTGGCTGCCGTCGTCCGCGCGCTCAACGGCACAGCCCGGCCGTCGAAACCCGCGCACAGCCCCACCTCCCGTTGCGGGCATGGTGCTACGACGTCGGGGGCCCGCAGCGATCCCCGTGCCCCGGTGTCGGAACTGTTGCGACCGCGTGCCGACCGTTGGTGTTCCGGTTCGGCCGGACGAGAGGTCCTGATGACGGGCTCAGATCCAAAGACGCGGCTGCAGGAGCATCGTGACCGGCATGGACCCGAGCAGCCGCCGTTCCTGTGCGAACGTGGTCCGTTCGTCGAGGAAGTCGAGGACGAGATCAGCATCGCCGGAGGTGAACGCGGCTTTCATGAAGTGCACCGCGTGTTCGGGGTCGTGCTCCCACATCTTGAGCAAGTGCCTGTCGTACCAGCGGAAGCGTGGGGACGGCCGGGGAGCGTCAGGTGACCCGGTGGAGGCCAGCGTGGAGGCGAAGTGTTGGGTCTGACGAAGGATCCGGGTGAAGCCGTAGCCCGTGGTGGCCTTGACGGCCCCGGCGGGACATCCGGTGCGCACATGGCGGCCGCGGGGAGGACTGGGGCGGATGCCCAGGGGGATGGACCCTCGCTCCACGGACAACGACGAGTACTCGTTCACACCCCAGACCTTGCGCAGGTAGTCCGACGTTGCCTGTTCGAACGAGAATTCCGGGGTGTGAGCCTTCCCCGGCATGATCCGGGTGACTTCGACGACGGCTTCTCGGGCTGAGAGCGGCAGGACGCAGTGGAAGTGCACGGGGTCGTGTTCACCGGACCGGAAATCGATGAAGGTGGCAGTCGACGGGTCGAAGGAGTCGTGCGCAGTCCGCACCCGACGAACCTCACCCGACATGAGCAGCGGTGCCTTGATCCCGGTGGGGGCAAGGTGCTGTCGAAGCAGTGGGATGCCGTGACGAGCCGGCCGTCGGAGAGGGCCACGTCCACCGAGTCGGCATGGGCCCGTACTCGTGAAACTCGTGCGTCGAGACGGCTGATCTGAGGGTTGGCATCGATGACGTCGTCGAGGCATCGGAAAACGGTCCGGGACGAGGTGAGGCACAGGCGGTGGCGCTCGAGCGGCAGCACCCGCTGGGCAGGTCCTGCGTCAACCGCGAGGCTCCTGAACGTGGCTGCGGGCGTCAGTGGCAGCGGGAGGGCGTCGTCGTGCCAGTAGATCAGGGAGCGGTGGGGGTATCGATCTCCGGCGTCGTCGATGAGGAGGATCCGCGCCCCGGACAGCCCTGGTTCCCGGCTCAGGAAATAGGCGAGGCTGCGCCCGGCAAGTCCACCGCCGGCAATGACGACGTCGTAATCCGGCGCTCGGTGGGTCATGAGCACGGCACTCCTTCTCCGGACGCAGGCAACTCTGCGGCCACTCCCGAAACCGTCAGTGACCCTCGGGGCGAGGTCCAGTCTGGCCGATCCGTCAGGGGTCGTCGACGTCGTCATCGGCGGCGGCACCCGCGTCCACACCCGTTGCACCGGGAGGCTAGTCTTGGTCGCACCCGTCCGCCCACCACGACAGAAGCCGGCCCTTGGACAACCCACTCCTGCGCCCCAGCCCGCTCCCCTACGAGCTGCCCGACTTCGGGCGGATCAAGGAGGAGCACTTCCTGCCGGCCTTCGAGGCGGCGATGGCCCAGGACCTCGAGTGCGTGCGGGCGATCCTGGACGACCCGGACCCGCCCACCTTCGCCAACACCATCGAGGCCCTCGAACGCGGGGGCCTGGCCCTGGACCGGGTCGAGTCGGTCTTCTTCACGCTGACCGCGGCGCACAACACGGAGGGCATCCAGCGGATCTACCAGGAGCTCGCCCCGCGGCTGTCGGAGCACAAGGCGGACTTCACGCTCAACAAGGAGCTCTACGCCCGGGTCCGGCGGGTGGACCGCACCGACCTGGAGCCGTGGCAGCTGCGCGCCCTGGACGAGTACGTCTCCTGGTTCGCGAACTCCGGCGCGGAGCTGACCCTGGACGACCAGCGGCGGCTCCGGGAGATCAACGACGAGCTCTCGGAGCTGAGCATCGGCTACGGCAACGACCTGATCCGGGAGGTCAACGCCTCCGCCGTGGTCGTCGACGACCCAGCGGAGCTGGACGGGCTGTCCCCCACGGACGTCGAGGCCGCCGCCTCCGCGGCCGCCGAGAACGGGATGCCGGGCCGGTACCTGCTCACGCCCTCGCTGTTCACCGTGCAGCCCGTGCTGTCGGTGCTCACGGACCGCGCGCTGCGCCGGCGGATCCATCTGGCCGCCGTCAACCGCGGCACCGGCGAGCACGGCGGCGAGGGCTCGCAGAGCCGCACGGACCTGCTGCCCGTGGCCGCCCGGATCGCCCGGCTGCGCGCGGAGCAGGCCGGGCTGCTCGGCTACCGCAGCCACGGCGACCACGTCATGGCCGGGAACACAGCCCCGTCCCAGGAGGCGGTGCACGAGATGCTGGAGCGGATCACCGGCCCCGCCGTGCGCAACGCCCTCGAGGAGCGGGCGGAGCTCGAGCAGCTGGCCGGGCACCCGATCGAGGCGTGGGACTGGCCGTTCTGGGCCGAGCGGCTGCGCCGGGAGCGCTACGCCGTGGACGCCTCCGCGCTGCGGGAGCACTTCGAGCTGGAGTCCGTGCTGGAGCACGGGATCTTCCGCACCGCCCGGGAGCTCTACGGGCTGGTCTTCACCGAGCGTCCCGACCTGGACGGCTACCTGCCGCAGGTGCGGGTGTGGGAGGTCACCGACGAGGCGGGCCGCGGCGTGGGGCTGTTCCTGGGCGACTGGTTCACGCGGCCCACCAAGCAGGGCGGCGCCTGGATGGGATCGCTGGTGCACCAGAACCGGCTGACCGGTCAGCGCCCCGTCGTCGTCAACAACGCGAACTTCACCCGGCCGCCCGCGGGCAGGCCCAAGCTGCTGACCCTGGACGAGGTGGTGACGGTCTTCCACGAGTTCGGACACGCGCTGCACGGGCTGCTCTCCGACGTGCACCTGCCCTCGTTCTCCGGGACGAAGGTGCCCCGGGACTTCGTGGAGTACCCCTCCCAGGTGCACGAGATGTGGGTGCTGCACCCGGAGGTGCTCCGGCACTACGCCCGCCACCACCGCACGGGCGAGCCGATCCCCGAAGAGACCCTCGCGGGCCTGCGGGAGGCCTCCGCGCACGGGCAGGGCTACCGGACCGTCGAGTACCTCGCCTCGACCTACCTGGATCTCGCGTGGCACGGGATCGAGGACCCCGCCGAGCTGCCGGGCCCCCGGACCGTGGAGCAGGAGGCGCTCGCCCGCGCCGGGGTGGACGTGGACGGCATCGCCCCGCGCTACCGGACCGGGTACTTCAAGCACATCTTCGCCGGCGGCTACTCCGCGGGCTACTACTCCTACATCTGGTCCGAGATCCTCGACGCCGACACGGCGCAGTGGTTCGCGTCCCGCGGCGGACCGACCCGGGAGAACGGGCGGCGCTTCGCCGAGGAGGTGCTCTCCCGGGGCAACGAGACCGCCCCGATGGAGGCCTTCGAGGCCCTGCTGGGACGCCGCCCGCACCTCGGCGCGCTGCTGGAGCGGCGCGGACTCCAGGCGCGGGAGGAGTTCGTCCACCGGCGGCGCGGTGCTCCCGCCCGGGACGCCCGCGGCTGAGCGCCGCGGCGCCCGGGGGCGGACGCCCCGGGTGTGACGACGACGCGGATCAGGCCGCGGGCCAGGCGTCGGCGATGTCCTGGCGGGTGTCCCCGAGGGTCTGCATGATGGCCTTGGTCCCGGCGAGGACCGGCATGAAGTTGGCGTCCCCGTTCCAGCGCGGCACCACGTGCTGGTGCAGGTGCCCCGAGAGGGAGCCGCCGGCCGCGGCCCCCAGGTTGATGCCCACGTTGAAGGCGTGCGGGGACGCGACGCCGCGGATCGTGGCGACCGCGGTGCGGGTCAGGTCCGTGAGCTCCCGCAGCTCCGCCGGCTCGAGCTCCGTCAGATCGGCCACGTGCCGGTACGGGCAGACCATGAGGTGGCCGGGGTTGTACGGGAACAGGTTGAGGATCACGAAGCAGTGCTCGCCGCGGTGGACGATCAGCGACTCCTCGTCCGCGCGCTGCGGGCCGTTGCAGAACGGGCACCCGGGGTCCTCCCGCACGGACGGGTCCTCGCCGCGCACGTACGCGAGCCGGTGCGGGGTCCACAGCCGCTGGAAGCTGTCGGGCACCCCGGGGATCTCGAACTCGTCCTGGCGGATCCAGTGGTGCGGGGGCCCGGCGTCGGGCCCCGTACCGGTCACTGCCCCACCCCGGCCGTCTCCGCGGCGGCGCTGGGGTCCTCGGCGGCGGCGGCCGTCGGCTCCTCGTTGATCCGCCGCTGGACGTGCGCCACGATCCGCTCCACGGCCTCGCCGACCGGGACGCCGTTGTCCTGCGAGCCGTCGCGGAAGCGGAAGGACACGGCGTTCGCCTCCGCGTCCTCCCCGCCCGCGATGAGCACGAACGGGACCTTCTCCTTGGAGGCGGTGCGGATCTTCTTGGGGAACCGGTCCGAGCCCGCGTCGAGCTCCACGCGCACACCGCGGGCCCGCAGCGTGTCCACCACGCCCTGCAGGTAGTCGTTGAAGGCCTCGGCCACCGGGATCGCCACGACCTGAACGGGGGCCAGCCACGCCGGGAACGCCCCGGCGTAGTGCTCCACGAGCACCCCCATGAACCGCTCCACGGAGCCGAACAGGGCACGGTGGATCATCACGGGCCGCTGCCGGGTGCCGTCGGCGGCCTGGTACTCCAGGTCGAAGCGCTCCGGCAGGTTGAAGTCGAGCTGGATGGTGGACATCTGCCAGGTCCGCCCGATCGCGTCCTTGGCCTGCACCGAGATCTTCGGGCCGTAGAACGCGGCGCCGCCGGCGTCCGGGACCAGGTCCAGCCCGGACTCGGCCGCGACCTCGGCGAGGGTGTTCGTGGCCTCTTCCCAGAGCTCGTCCGAGCCCACGAACTTCTCGGGGTCCTTGGTGGAGAGCTCGAGGTAGAAGTCGTCCAGCCCGTAGTCCTTGAGCAGGTCCAGCACGAAGCCGAGCGTGGTGGTCAGCTCCGCCTTCATCTGCTCCCGGGTGCAGTAGATGTGGGCGTCGTCCTGGGTCATGCCCCGCACCCGGGTCAGGCCGTGCACCACGCCGGACTTCTCGTACCGGTAGACCTGCCCGAACTCGAACAGGCGCAGCGGCAGCTCCCGGTAGGAGCGGCCCCGGGAGCGGAAGATGAGGTTGTGCATCGGGCAGTTCATGGGCTTCAGGTAGTAGTCCTGGCCCTGCTTGGTCAGCTCCCCGGTCTGCGGGTCCCGCTCCTCGTCCACGTGCATCGCGGGGAACATGCCCTCGCGGTACCAGTCGAGGTGGCCGGAGACCTCGTAGAGGTGGCCCTTGGTGATGTG
Organism: Kocuria sp. CCUG 69068; assembly: GCF_020833785.1. NCBI lineage: Bacteria > Bacillati > Actinomycetota > Actinomycetes > Micrococcales > Micrococcaceae > Kocuria > Kocuria sp. CCUG 69068. The sequence continues at coordinate 6,122 of NZ_PDDL01000069.1, read as the reverse complement.
CGGGGTGTAGACGAACTCGTAGCCGGCCTCCGTGTGCCGCTCGCGGGAGTAGTCCTCCATGGTCTTGCGGATGATCCCGCCCCGGGGGTGGAACACCGGAAGGCCGGAGCCGAGCTCGTCGGGGAAGGAGAACAGGTCCATCTCCGAGCCGAGCCGGCGGTGGTCGCGCCGTTCCGCCTCGGCGAGGCGGTTCTTGTACGCGGTGAGGTCCTCCTTGGACGGCCACGCGGTGCCGTAGATGCGCTGGAGCTGCTTGTTCTTCTCGGAGCCGCGCCAGTAGGCGGCGGCCGAGCGCATCAGGGCGTAGCCGTTGCCGATCAGCTTGGTGTCCGGCAGGTGCGGGCCGCGGCACAGGTCCTTCCAGACCGTCTCCCCGGTCTTGCGGTCCACGTTGTCGTAGATCGTCAGCTCGCCGGCGGCGACCTCCACGGAGGCGCCCTCCGCGGCGGCGTCCACGTCCGCGCCGGAGCCGGGGCCCTGGGACAGGCCGATGAGCTCGAGCTTGTACGGCTCGTCCGCCATCTCGGCGCGGGCCTCCTCCTCGCTCACCGCACGGCGGCGGAAGGACTGGGTGGAGTTCACGATCCGCTGCATCCGCTTCTCGATGGCCTTGAGGTCCTCGGGCGTGAACGCCTGCTCGACGTCGAAGTCGAAGTAGAAGCCGTCGGTGATGTACGGGCCGATGCCGAGCTTGGCGTCCTCGTGCAGCTGCTGCACGGCCTGGGCCATGACGTGGGCGGCGGAGTGGCGCAGCACCTCGAGGCCCTCGGGCTCGGAGATCAGCACCCTCTCCACGGCGTCCCCGTCGGCCAGCCCGGTGGCGAGGTCCTTGAGCACGCCGTTGACCCGGGCCACCACCACGGAGCGGTCCTCGCGGTACAGGTCCGCGGCGGACGTCCCGGTCCCCACCGTGCGCTGCTCGCCGTCGACGGTGATCGTGAGGGGGGCGGACTCGGGCTGGTGCTCGGGCACGGTGGTCATGGGGAAGGTGCTCCTCGGGTCGGGATCGGCACGCACCGGTACGGGGGGCGCGTGGCAGCGGCACCGGCGGGCGGCGCGCACTGCATCGATGGTACCTGTCGGCCGGTGGGGACCGCGGCGGTGAGATGATGGCCGGCGGAGGTGAGGCCACCCGATGCCCGCAGACGTTCCCGGACCGCCCGACCCGCCCGCACCGGGAGGGGAGGTGCCCTCTCCCCCGCCGCACCGGCTGTGGACCGCCGGCTTCGTGCTGATGTGGGCGGGCCAGTTCCTCATCTCCATGAACTTCTACCTGCTGATGACCGTCATGGCGCTCTACGCCATGGAGCGCTTCGGCACGGACGAGGCGCTGGCCGGGGTGGCCACGAGTGCCTTCATCGTCGGGGCGGTCCTGGCGCGGCTGCTCACCGGCAAGTACATGGAGCTGCTCGGGCGCCGGCGCGTGCTGCTCGCCGCGCTCGTGCTGCTGGCGCTGTGCGCCGCCGCCTACCTGCTCGACACCGGCTTCTGGGGCCTGCTGGTGGTGCGGGTGCTCAACGGCGTGGGCTTCGGCATGGCCACCACCGTGCTGCCCGCGTCCGTCCAGGCCCTCATCCCCGCGCACCGGCGGGGCGAGGGCACCGGGTACTTCATGCTCTCCACCACCCTGGCCGCCGCGCTGGGTCCCCTGGCGGGACTGAGCCTGTCCACGGCGGTGGGCTACGACACGCTCTTCGGGGTGTGCGCGGCGGTCGCCCTGCTGGGCCTCGCCGTGGGAGCCGTCACCCGGGTCCCCGAGCTGAGCCTCTCCGCCGAGCAGCGGGCGGGGCTGCGGTCCTTCTCCGTGGGGCAGTTCGTGGAGGCGCGGGCCCTGCCCGTCTCGGCGCTCATGCTCTTCGTGGGCGTGGGGTACTCGGCGGTCCTGTCCTTCCTCAACCCGTTCGCCGTGCAGGCGGACCTCGTGGGCCCCGCGGGCGCGTACTTCGTGGCCTACGCCGTCACCGTCCTGGTGAGCCGCCCGTTCGCGGGCCGGCTGCAGGACCGGCGCGGGGACAACGCGGTGCTGTACCCGTCGCTGCTGCTCTTCGTGGTGGCGCTGCTGCTGCTCGCGGCCGCGGACTCGCCGTTCCTCGTGCTCGCCTCGGGCACGGTGCTGGGCGTGGGCTACGGGGCGGTGCTCTCGGCGGCCCAGGCCGCCGCGGTCCGATCGGCCCCGCTCACCCGCGTGGGGCTGTCCACCTCGACCTACTTCCTGTGCATGGACGTGGGCGTGGCGCTGGGCCCGATGCTCATGGGGGCCCTGGTCCCTGCGCTGGGCTACCGGGGGATGTACGTGGCGGCCGCGGCGGTGGTCGCGCTGGGCCTGGTCTACTACGCGGCCGTGCCCGGCACGCAGGCCCGGCGGGCAGCGGGGTGAACCGCGTCCGGCACGACGACGGGGCCCCCGTCACCGGAACGGTGACGGGGGCCCCGGAGTCGATCGGGTGCGATCAGATGCGGTCGCGGCGATCGTCGTCGGTCAGGCCGGTGCCGCGGTCGCGGTCGGTCAGGCCGGTGCCGCGCTCGGCGTCCGTCTCGACCTCGACCTGCTCCTTGCGGACCTCGGCGTCGACGCGCTCGGTGTCGCGGACGGTCTCCTTCTCCAGGCCGACCTTCTCGACCCCCACGGTCTCCTTGGCGACGACGGGACGCTCCTCGTGGAGGGTCACCTCGACGTCCTCCTCGCCGATGGTGCCGGCGGTGGCCTCGGTGCCGCTCAGCGGGGTGCGCTCGACACGGACCTCTTCGCGCTCGAGGGGCACGTCCACGGACTCGTTCTCCGTGACCACGTACTTGCGCAGACGGGCGCGGCCGGTCTCCTGGCGCTCCTTGCCGACGTGCAGCTGCTCCTCGTGGCGGACCACGCCGTTGTCGACACTGTCGGTGCGGTCACGGTCGGTGAGCCCGGCGGTGCGGTCGCGGTCGACGTCGGTGATCCCGGCAGTGCGGTCACGGTCACGGTCGGTGTCGGCGTACCCGTCGTTCTCGGGGTAGCCAGCAGTGCCGGTCGCCGGGACGGCGTTGCGGTCGGTGTCCGCGGCGTAGCGGTCGTCGCGGTCGGCGAGACCTGCGGCGCCGGCGGTCCCGGCGGTGCGGTCACGGTCGGTGCGGTCGCGGTCGTCGGTGCCGGAGTAGTTCATCTTGTAGTAGCGGTAGATCTCCTCCTCCTCGGCCGGGGAGAGGTGCTGGTCCGCGTCCACGTTCGGGGCGTCCTTGACGACGTCCTTGGTGTAGGGAAGGACGAGGCGGTCGCCGTCCTGCTGGGCGCCGTCGGCGGGGACGAAGCTCTCCTTGGTGCCGAACAGACCGGTGTTGACGGTCACGAAGGTGACCTCTTCGGTGTTGTCGTCCAGGAAGACCTGCTCGACCTTGCCGATCTTGTCGCCGTCCGACCCGTAGGCGGTGGCGGACAGCAGTGCGTTCACGTCGTACGTAGCCATGAGAACTCCTTCTCTATTCTGCGAGGCAACGGGCTCCCCTGGACGGGGGGCTCGCCGCGGACGATCTCCGCCCGGGGAGGCGGGGTGCAGCTCGTCCGCTGTTATTAGTAACCATACTGGCAATCAGTTCGCTGGCCAATGGCTTCACCGAGAGTGAAACCCCTGGATCCGGACGGTCTCCCGGCTCATCCTGCCCCGGCTCCCCGCAGGTTAGGCGGGGCCGGGGCGCGCACCGCGGCCGGGGTTCCGGGGTCGGCGAGGTCCCAGGCCTGCTCGGCGCTGATGCTGATCCCCCGCGGTCCGGTGCGCCGCGTCCGGCCCCGCACCAGCAGCATCCGCGTGCCGAACAGGTGCTGCCCCGAGCGGGCCTGGGCGTCGGAGAAGAAGGCGCAGTCCACCGCGCCCGTGCCGTCGTCGAGGCTGACGAAGACCACCCGCCGGCCGCTGCGCATGGGCGGGGTCATGGTCGAGACCCGCACCCCCGCCACGAGCACCTCGGACCGGTTGCGCAGCTCCAGCAGCCGCTCCGCGGGCGTGACCCCGAGCTCGCCGAGCAGGGGCGCCCAGCTCTCCAGCAGGTGCGCCGAGACGTCCACCGCGAGCAGGTTTAGCTCGGTGCGGACCTTCTCCGCCAGGGTGGGCTCGGGGCGCTCCGCGGGCAGGGCGCGCAGCTCGAGGTCCCCGAGCGGAAGGGCCAGCTGCCCCTCGACCTCCCCGTCCGGCCGGGCGGGCCGGCCGCTGTCCGCCCGGGTCCGCAGGGCGTGCACCAGGTCGGCGCGGGAAGCGGGCCCGCCGGAGCGGCGCAGCAGGCCGTCGAAGGCCCCCACGGCGGCGAGGCGCTCGAGGGTGCGCCGGGCCGGACGGGCCCGCTGCCGCAGCTCGGCGAGCGAGGCGTAGGGCTGCCCCGCCACGATCCGGCGGACCTCGGCCCGGGAGACCCCGTGGATCCCGGTGAGGGCCAGGCGTACGCCCAGGCGGGCGGGGTCGTCGTCGAGCCGTTCCACGCGGTAGTGCTCGTCGGAGCGGTTGACGTCCATGGGCAGGACGGGGATGCCCATCCGTCGCGCCTCCCCCACGAGCAGGCGCTTGGGGTACATCCCGGGATCGTGCTCCCACAGCCCCGCGAGGAACGCCTCCGGGTGGTGGGCCTTCAGCCACGCGGACTGGTAGGTGGGCACCGCGAACGCCGCGCCGTGGGCCTTGCAGAAGCCGAACGAGCCGAACGCCGCCAGGGTCTCCCAGACCCTGTCCACCACGTCCAGGGGGTAGTCCCGCGCACGGGCCCGCTCGCGGAAGAACTCCTCCACCTCGAGCTGGCGCTCGGAGCCCAGCCGGCGGCGCAGCTCGTCGGCCCGGGCGAGACCGCATCCGGTGAAGGTGTCGAGGATGCGCAGGACCTGCTCGTGGAAGACGGTCACGCCGTGGGTCTCGGCGAGGATCGGGTCGAGGGACGGGTGGATCGAGACGGGCGCGGACCAGCCGTGGCGGTGCTCCAGGTAGGGGCGCACCATGTCCGAGTGCATCGGCCCGGGACGGAACAGGGAGATGTCCACGATGAGGTCGCGGAAGCTCGTGGGCGCCATCTTGCCGATGAGCTCGCGCTGGCCCGGGGACTCGATCTGGAAGCACCCCAGGGTGTGGGTCGAGCGGATGAGCTCGAACGTCCTCCCGTCGTCCACGGGGATCGCCTCGAGGTCCAGGCGGGGCCGGTCCGGGTGGGTGCGGGCCACCTCGTCGACGGCGTGGGCGAGCGCCGACTGCATCCGCACGCCGAGGATGTCGAGCTTGAGCATGCCCATGGGGTCCATGTCGTGCTTGTCGAACTGGCTCATGGGCATCCCCGTCCCACTGGACTGCACCGGGGTGCGGTCCAGGAGGCTCAGGTCCCCCAGGATCACCCCGCACGGGTGCATGGAGATGTGCCGGGGCAGCCGGTCCAGGCGCTCGGTGAGGTCCACGAGGAGGTCGAGCTGCTTCTCCTGGGCCACCTGCTCGGCGAAGTCCCGCAGCTCCGGCTGGCGGGCGATGGTCTCCCGCAGCGCCGAGGCCGGCAGGTGCCACAGCTGCTTGGCCGCGCCGTCCACGGTCTCGGGGTCGATGCCGAGCGCCAGCCCGGCGTCCCGGACGGCACCGCGGGCCCGGTAGGCGTTCTGCATGCTCATGAGGCTCACCCGTTCGGGGCCGAAGCGCTCGAAGATCCGCCGGTAGACGCGGTGGCGCTCGGCCGACTCGACATCGATGTCGATGTCCGGGAGGGTCGAGCGGTCGTTGGAGAGGAAGCGCTCGAAGAGCAGCTCGTGCTCGAGCGGGTCCACCTGGGAGACGTCGAGCAGATAGTTGACGAGCGAGGACACCCCCGAGCCGCGGGCGGCGTGGCGGACCCCCATCTGCCCGATCATCGCGGAGACCTCGGCCACGGTGAGGAAGTAGGAGGCGAAGCCGAGGTCCTCGATCACCCCCAGCTCCTGCTCCAGCCGGTCCCGCACGGCCCGTGTCATGCGGCGGCCCGGGTAGCGGCGGCCCAGCCCCGCCTCGCACCGGGCCCGCAGCTCCGCGGGCGCCGGCCGGTCCAGGCCCAGCACGGAGGCCTCGGGCACCACCGGCCGCCCCCAGCCGCAGTCGGCGACCGGGTCCAGCCGGCACCGGTCGGCCACCCGCTGGGTGCCCGCCAGCAGGGCCGCG
>NZ_PDDL01000068.1:0-20529 GCF_020833785.1 Kocuria sp. CCUG 69068 | reverse complement strand
GGCCGTTCCGGGCGGGGCCGCCGGCCGGGGCGCCGGGGGCCGCGCCGGGCACCGCGCCCAGGGACTCGGCCAGGGCGGCACGGATCTCGTCGTGCAGCTCCGACCGGAGCGCCTCGAGGTCCTCGCCCTCGCCCAGCACCCGGTTGCGGCGGTCCCGCACCTCGAAGCGCATCCGCAGGTGGGCCGGGACGGCCTCCCAGTTCCAGGAGCCCGGCGGGACCACGTGGCCCTTGAGCCGGCGCAGGACCAGCTCCAGGGACGGCTCGAGGGCGTCGACGGCGGGGTCGAAGTCGGCGTCGAGCATCGCCACCGCCTGGCGGGCGACGTCGGGGGCGGGCACGAAGTTGCGGCGCACGGCCTTCGGCAGGGACTTGATGAGCGCGGTGACGAGCTCGGTGCGGAACCCGGGGATCTGCCACCGGAACTGCTCGGGGTCCAGCTGGTTGAGGAACAGCACGGGCACGCGCACGGTCACGCCGTCCGCCTGGTCGGAGCCCGGGGCGAACTCGTAGGCGAGGTCCAGCACCAGCTCCCCGTCCCGGGTGCGCCGGACCCACTGGCGCGGGTAGAGCGACTCGTCGTAGCCGCCGGCCTCCTCGGCGATCAGGTCCTCGGGGTCCAGGTCCAGGAGGTGCTCGTCCTGCTGGCGGGCCTTCTTCCACCACGCGTCGAAGTGCCGTGCCGAGACCACGGACTCGGGGATCCGGGCGTCGTAGAACGCGAACAGGGCCTCGTCGTCGATCCGCAGGTCCTTGCGGCGCAGCCGGTTCTCGAGCTCCTCGACCTCGGCCAGGCGCTTGCGGTTGCGCGCCCAGAACCGGTGCCGGGTCTGCCAGTCGCCCTCCACGAGGGCGTGGCGGAGGAACAGCTCCCGCGCCAGGGCGGGGTCCACCCGCCAGAAGTTGATCCGGCGCTGGGCCACGACGGGCACGCCGTAGAGGGTGACCTTCTCGTAGGCCATCACGGATCCCTGCGCGCGGGACCAGTGGGGCTCCGAGACGCTGCGCTTGACCAGGTGCGGGGCCAGCTCCTCGGCCCACAGCGGGTCGATCGCGGCGTTGACGCGGGCCCACAGCCGGGAGGTCTCCACGAGCTCGGCGGACATGACCCAGTCGGGGGACTTCTTGAACAGGTTGGAGCCCGGGAAGACGGCGAACCGCGAGCCGCGGGCGCCCTGGTACTCCCGCTTGCGCTCGTCCTTGAGCCCGATGTGGCTGAGCAGCCCCGCCAGCAGCGAGACGTGGATCTCCCGCTCCTTCCCGGAGGGGTCCACCTCGCGGCCCTTGCCGACCCGGATGCCGACCTGCTGGCCCATCTGGCGCAGCTGGGCGTAGAGGTCCTGCCACTCCCGGATGCGCAGGAAGTTCAGGTGCTCCCGCCGGCACAGCTTCCGGAACTGCGTCGAGGAGAGCTCCTCCTGCTGCTCCTGCACGTAGCGCCACAGCAGCAGCCAGCTCGTGAAGTCGGAGTTCTCGTCGAAGAACCGCTTGTGCAGCTCGTCCGCCTGCTGCCGCTTCTCCAGGGGGCGCTCGCGGGGGTCCTGGACGGTCAGCGCCGCCGCGAGGACCATGACCTCCCGGGCGCAGCCCCGCCGGTCCGCCTCCACGATCATCCGGCCCAGCCGCGGGTCCACCGGCAGCTGCGCCAGCTGGCGGCCCACCGGGGTGAGGGGCCCGCCGCGGGCGTCGTCGTCCCGCCCGCCCCGCGGGGACGCGCCCCGCGGCTCCTTGAGGGCGCCCAGCTCCCGGAGCAGGGCCACGCCGTCCTTGACGGCCCGGGACTCCGGCGGCTCCACGAAGGGGAAGCGCTCGATGTCCCCGGGCTCCTTGACGACCCCCACCGAGGTCATCTGCAGGATCACGGCCGCCAGGGACGTGCGCAGGATCTCGGGGTCGGTGAACTCCGGGCGGGAGAGGTAGTCCTCCTCCGAGTACAGCCGGATGCAGATGCCGTCCGAGACGCGCCCGCAGCGTCCCGCCCGCTGGTTCGCCGAGGCCTGGGAGATCCGCTCGATCGGGAGGCGCTGCACCTTGGTCCGCGCCGAGTAGCGCGAGATGCGGGCCGTGCCCGGGTCGATCACGTACTTGATGCCGGGGACGGTCAGCGACGTCTCGGCCACGTTGGTGGCCAGCACGATCCGGCGGCGGCCCGACGGCGCGAACACCCGGTGCTGCTCCGCCATGGACAGCCGGCCGAACAGGGGCAGGATCTCGGCGTCGGCCAGGCCCCGGACCCGTTTCAGGGTGCCCTGCAGCGCCTCCTGGGCGTCGCGGATCTCCCGCTCGCCGGCGAAGAAGATCAGGATGTCCCCGGGCGGCTCCGCGGAGAGCTCCTCGACGGCGTCGCACACGGCGTCGATCGGGTCCCGGTCCTCGTCCTCCAGCCCGTCGCCGGCGTCCTCGGCGTCCTGGCCGCCGTCCCCGGAGCGCGGCTGGGCCAGCGGGCGCCAGCGGATCTCCACCGGGTACGTGCGGCCCGAGACCTCGATGACAGGGGCCCGTCCCGGCTCGCCGCCCTCGGTCTCCTCCGGCGCGAAGTGCCGGGCGAAGCGCTCGGGGTCGATCGTGGCCGAGGTGATGATCACCTTGAGGTCGGGGCGCCGGGGCAGGATCCGCCGGAGGTAGCCCAGCAGGAAGTCGATGTTGAGGGAGCGCTCGTGGGCCTCGTCGATGATGATCGCCGAGTACTTCTGCAGCAGGCGGTCGTGCTGGATCTCGGCGAGCAGGATGCCGTCCGTCATCAGCTTGACCCGTGAGTCCGCGCCCACCTCGGAGGTGAAGCGCACCTGGTAGCCGACCGTGCCGCCGATCTTCTCGCCGAGCTCCGAGGAGATCCGCTCCGCGACCGAGCGCGCGGCGATCCGCCGCGGCTGGGTGTGGCCGATCAGGCCGCGCTCGCCCAGGCCGAGCTCGAGGCACATCTTGGGGATCTGGGTCGTCTTGCCGGACCCGGTCTCGCCGGCGATCACGACCACCTGGTGCGCGGCGATCGCGCCCATGATGTCCTCGCGGCGCGCGGAGACCGGGAGGTTCTCGGGGTAGACGATGGTTCGGGGGCTGCTCAGGGATGCTGACATGACCTCCCGATCCTACCGGGGACGCGGGCCGCGGAGGGCCCGGTCCCGGTGGACGATCGGGCACCGCCGACACGCCGTCGGAGCCGTTATGTCACCACTTGTGAGCTGCCTCTCATTTTGTGACCGAACGGAAGGTAATATCGCTGACACCACTCGTTCCCGAAAGGACCCACCATGAAGCGACTGTTCCCGATGACGGCGGCCCTCGCCTCCACCGCCCTGCTGCTCACGGCCTGCGGCGGCTCCGACACCGAGCCCGCCGGCGGCGGGGGCGGCGGCGAGGCCGCCGAGGAGGCCACCGTCGGGATCAGCCAGTTCGTGGAGCACCCCTCGCTCGACTCCGCCCGGGAGGGCTTCCTCGCCGCGCTCGAGGAGGGCGGCTACACGGAGGGGGAGAACCTCACCGTCGACCTCCAGAACGCCTCCGGGGACCAGGGCACCTCCACCAGCATCGCCTCCAACATGGCGTCCTCGGACGCGGACCTCGTCCTGGCGATCGCGACGCCGTCCGCCCAGGGCCTGGCCCAGTCGGTCACCGACCGCCCGGTGCTGTTCACGGCCGTCACCGACCCGGTCGAGGCCGGGCTGGTCGACTCCCTCGAGAGCCCCGGCGGCAACGTCACCGGGACCACCGACATGAACCCGGTCGCCGAGCAGATCGCGCTGATCAAGCAGCTCGACCCGGCGGCGGAGTCCGTGGGCATCATCTACAGCTCGGGCGAGACCAACTCCCAGGTCCAGGTGGACCTCGCGAAGGAGGCCGCCGCGGAGGAGGGGCTGGAGGTCGTCGAGAAGTCGGTGACCAACACCTCCGAGGTGGCCCAGGCCGCCGAGTCCCTGGACACCGACGCCATCTACGTGCCCACCGACAACAAGGTGGTCTCCGGCCTCGAGGCCGTGATCTCCGCCGCCGAGTCCAAGAAGATCCCGCTCATCGCCGGCGAGGGCGACTCCGTGGAGCGCGGCGCCCTCATCACCCAGGGCCTGGACTACGAGCAGCTCGGCCGCCAGACCGGCGAGATGGCCGTGCGCATCCTCAAGGAGGGCGGGGACCCCGCCTCCATGCCCGTCGAGTCCCAGGAGGACACGCAGCTGATCATCAACCTGCAGGCCGCCGAGCGGATGGGCGTGGAGGTCCCCCAGGAGCTCCAGGACTCCGCCGACCAGGTCATCGAGTAGTCCCGGGCGGCCGGGACGGCGCCGGCGTCCGGAGACCCCGGACGCCGGCCCGCCCGGCCCCCGCCCCCGCGGCACCCCTCCGACGGAGGACGCGCCCGCCCGATCGGCGGACGGCCCCCGTCTCCCACCAACCAGAACGGATCCAGCAGAAGTGATAGCCGGTATCGAACTCGGACTGCTCTACGCGGTCATGGCGCTGGGCGTCTACCTCACGTTCCGGGTGCTCGACTTCCCCGACCTGACGGTCGACCAGTCCTTCACCACGGGCGCCGCCACCACGGCGATGATCATCCTCGGCGGCGGCAGCCCCTGGCTCGCCACCGCCGCCGGTTTCCTGACCGGTGCGCTCGCCGGGCTCATCACGGGCCTGCTCCACACCAAGGCCCACATCAACGGGCTGCTCGCGGGCATCCTCACCATGACCGCGCTCTACTCCATCAACCTGCGCGTCATGGACGGGCGCGCGAACCTGTCGCTGCTGCGCGAGGACACGGTCTTCACCCCGCTCGCCGAGATGGGCGTGCAGGGGACGTGGATCGGCATCGCCCTGTTCCTGCTCGGGGTGGCCGTGGTCAAGGTCCTCCTCGACTGGTTCCTCTACACGGACGCCGGCCTCGCCATGCAGGCCACCGGCGACAACCCGGAGATGATCCGCTCCTTCGGCGTGAACACGGACCACCAGAAGATGCTGGGCCTGTGCCTGTCCAACGGACTCGTGGGCCTCGCCGGGTCCCTCGTGGCCCAGTACCAGGGCTTCGCCGACATCGGCATGGGCATCGGCCTCATCGTCGTCGGCCTCGCCTCCGTGATCCTCGGCCAGGGGCTCTTCGGCTCGCGCACGGTGGTGATGGCGACCCTCGCCGTCGTCCTCGGCTCGGTCGTCTACCGTCTGGTCATCACCGTGGCCCTGCAGGCGGGCCTCAACCCGTCCGACATGAAGCTGATCTCCGCGGTCCTCGTGGTGGCCGCGCTCGTGGTGCCCCAGCTGCAGTTCTTCCGGCGCCGCAGGGAGCGGCACCTGGCGAGCGAGGTGGCGCGGCTCGTCGACGACCTCACCGACACCCCCGCGACCACGAAGGCAGGTGCCTGAGCCGTGCTCACCATCGACAACGTCCACAAGACGTTCTTCGCCGGGACCGTCAACGAGCGGCGCGCCCTCGCCGGCGTCTCGCTGACCCTGGCGGAGGGCGACTTCCTCACCGTCATCGGCTCCAACGGCGCCGGCAAGTCGACGATCCTCAACGCCATCTCGGGGAGCCTGATCCCGGACACCGGCACGGTGCGGGTCGACGACACCGACGTCACCCGGCTGCCCGAGCACAAGCGCGCCCGGTACCTGTCCCGCGTGTTCCAGGACCCCATGAAGGGCTCCTCGCCCACCATGACGGTCGAGCAGAACATGGCGATCGCGTACCAGCGGGGCAAGTCCCGCGGGCTCGCCCCGGGGCTCACGAGCGCCCGCCGCCAGCTCTTCCGCGACAAGCTGGCCAGCCTCGAGCTGGGCCTGGAGAACCGGCTGGGCGCCAAGGTGGGCCTGCTCTCCGGCGGCCAGCGGCAGGCGCTGTCCCTGCTCATGGCGACGTTCTCCGAGCCGCGCATCCTGCTCCTCGACGAGCACACGGCGGCCCTCGACCCGCAGCGCGCGGACCTCGTGTCCCGGCTCACCGCGGACATCGTGGCCGAGCAGCACCTCACCACGGTGATGGTCACGCACAACATGGACCAGGCCCTGCGCCTGGGCAACCGGCTCATCATGATGCACGAGGGCCGGATCCTCTTCGAGCTCGACGCCGCGCAGAAGCAGTCGATGACGGTGCCCGGACTGCTCGAGCAGTTCCGCCGGCTGCAGCCCGGGGCGGGGCAGGAGGCGTTCGACGACGCTACGCTGTTCGAGAGCGTCAAGACCGAGGACGGTTCCTGACCGGACGGCACCGGCCGCCGGTCCACGACCGGCGCGGACGAGGACGGGGCGGGCCGGGCACGGCCCGCCCCGTCGCGCGTCGCCGGGCGGTCCGCCCGGCAGAGCCCAGCAGCACGTCCAGAAGGCCAGGAGAGCAGCCCCGTGAGCCAGACCCCCGACCCGCACCACGCCCGCCGACGCACCGGAGGGTGGCTGCTGGCCGTGGGCGTGGTAGCCCTGTTCCTCTCCACGTTCACCGTGCCCGAGGCCATCCACCACCTGGCGCGCGTCTCGGCGGAGGACGGGACGGGCCTGAGCGGGCGCGCGGTGGTGGTCGTCGTGGTGGGCGCCGTGACCCTGCTCGGCGGAGGGGCCCTGGCGATCGCCGGGTTCAACTGGCGCCGCTCGGCGGGGGAGGGTCCCAGCCAGGAGGACCGGCTGCTCGACGAACAGTTCGGCGACGGGCCCGTGCGCCCCTACGACCCGGACGAGTTCCGCGGCCCGGGGCGCCGGGACCCCGGCGCCCGCGACTGACGGGCCCACGACCGGGGCCCCGGCCTCCTGCGCCGGGCGGTCGGCCTAGACTCGTCCCATGCTCAATCAGCCTGCTGACGGTCCGGGCCTCAAGAAGCACATCACCGGGCCACTCCTGTTCCTGTTCATCCTCGGAGACGTCCTCGGCGCCGGGGTCTACGCCCTCGTGGGCATCATCGCGGGAGAGGTGGGCGGCGTCACCTGGGCGCCGATGCTCGTGGCGCTGCTGCTGGCCCTGCTGACGGCCGCGTCCTACGCCGAGCTCGTCACCAAGTACCCGCGGGCGGGCGGGGCGGCGGTCTTCGCCCACCGCGCCTTCCGCGTCCCGATCGTGCCCTACCTCGTGGGCTTCTGCATGCTCACCGCCGGCGTGGTCAGCGCGTCCGCGCTGGCCCTGGCCTTCAGCGGGGACTATCTCGCGGTCTTCGTGGACGTGCCCCCGGCTGCCGGGGCCATCGTGTTCCTCGTCGCCATCGCCCTGCTCAACGCGCGCGGGATCAAGGAGTCGCTGCGCGCCAACGTCGTCATGACGGCGCTCGAGGTCTCGGGGCTGGTCCTGGTCGTCGTGGCCGTCGCCGTGATGCTCGGCGGCGGGGGCGGCGACGTCGGGCGCGCGGTGCGCTTCGGCGAGGACGTCGACCCGCTGCTGGGCGTGCTGGGCGCCGCACTGCTCGCGTACTACTCCTTCGTGGGCTTCGAGACCTCGGCCAACATGGCCGAGGAGGTCCGCGACGTGTCGCGGGTCTACCCCCGGGCCCTGTTCGGGTCCCTCCTGGTGGCCGGGGCGATGTACGTGCTGGTCGGCACGGCGGCGTCGGTGGCCCTGCCGGCCGACCGGCTGGAGTCCTCGAGCGCCCCGCTGCTGGACGTGGTGACGGCCACCGGGGTCCCGGTGCCCGGCTGGCTGTTCAGCCTCCTCGCCCTGGTCGCGGTGGCCAACGGGGCCCTGCTGACCATGATCATGGCCAGCCGCCTCACCTACGGCATGGCCGTGCAGGGACTCTTCCCCGCCGTGCTGGGCCGGGTCCTGCCGGGCCGCGGCACCCCGTGGGTGGCCATCGTCGTCACGACCCTCGCCGCGCTGGCGCTGACCCTCACCGGTGGGGTGGCCGTGCTGGCGGAGACGGTGGTGCTGCTGCTGCTCATCGTCTTCATCAGCACGAACGTCGCCGTCCTCGTGCTGCGCCGGGAGGCGGTCGAGCACCGGCACTTCCGTGCCTGGACGCCCCTGCCGGTGCTCGCCGTCCTGTCCTGCCTCGTCCTGCTGACCCAGCTGGAGGCCGGGGTGTGGGCACGCGGTGGGATCGTCCTCGCCGTGGGCGTGCTGCTCTACGCCGTCGCCCGGGTCCGCGGCGGGCAGCCTGTCCGGTACCGGCGGGCCGAGGAGGCGGGGGACCGGGGCGCCGGCACCGGCCGACCCGCGGAGCGCCGCTGACCGGCCCGGGCCGGGCACGACGAAGGCCCCGGACCGAGTGGTCCGGGGCCTTCGTCCCGAGTGGTGCCCGCGGTAGGATTCGAACCTACGGCCTTCTGCTCCGGAGGCAGACGCTCTATCCCCTGAGCTACGCGGGCCTTTCACCGCCGCAGCGATGAACCTCGACGATACTAGCAGGTTTCGCGGGGTGCTCGTGGACCACCCGGCGCGGGCGCTCCACGGCGCCCGGTTACACTGGTCCGGTGACTCCAGAACAACTTTCTCTCGCCGTATCCGCATGCCTGCAGGACGCCGTGGCCCGGGGCGACCTCGCCCTCGCCGACGGCGCTCCGCTGCCGGAGGTGCGGATCGAGCGACCGAAGAACCGGGAGCACGGGGACTGGGCGACCAACGTCGCCATGCAGCTGGCCAAGAAGGTGGGGCGCGCCCCGCGCGACGTCGCCGCCGTGGTCCGTGACCGCCTCCAGGGCACCGCGGGCGTGGCCGCCGTGGACGTCGCCGGGCCGGGCTTCCTCAACATCACCCTGGACGCCGCCGCCGCCGGGGAGATCGCCCGCACCGTCGTGGAGCAGGGCGAGGCCTTCGGCCGGGCGCGGTCGCTGGCCGGGACGTCCGTCAACCTGGAGTTCGTCTCCGCGAACCCCACCGGCCCCGTCCACCTGGGCGGCACCCGCTGGGCCGCGGTCGGCGACTCCCTCGCCCGCGTGCTCGAGGCGCAGGGCGCGGACGTGGTGCGCGAGTACTACTTCAACGACGCCGGCGCGCAGATCGACCGCTTCGCCCGCTCCCTGCTGGCCCGCGCCCAGGGCGAGCCCGCCCCCGAGGACGGCTACGGCGGGGAGTACATCACCGACATCGCCGCGCGCATCGTCGCCGAGAACCCCGGCGTCCTCGACTCCGGGGACCCCCAGGAGGCGTTCCGCGCCGCGGGCGTCGAGCTGATGTTCGCCGAGATCAAGTCCTCGCTGCACGACTTCGGCGTGGACTTCGACGTGTACTTCCACGAGCAGTCCCTGTTCGACCAGGGCGCCGTGGAGAAGCTCCTCGAGCAGCTCAAGACCTCCGGCGCCCTCTACTTCGCGGACGGCGCCTGGTGGCTGCGCTCGAGCGCCTACGGCGACGACAAGGACCGGGTGGTCATCAAGTCCGACGGCCAGGCCGCCTACATCGCCGGGGACATCGCCTACTTCAAGGACAAGCGGGACCGCGGCGCGGACCTGTGCATCTACATGCTCGGCGCCGACCACCACGGCTACGTGGCCCGGCTCAAGGCCGCCGCCGCCGCCCTGGGCGACGCCCCGGACCGGGTCGAGGTCCTCATCGGCCAGATGGTCAACCTCGTCAAGGACGGGGTGCCCGTGCGGATGTCCAAGCGCGCCGGCAACGTGGTGACCATGGAGGACCTCGTGGAGGCCGTCGGCGTCGACGCCGCCCGGTACTCGCTGACCCGTTTCTCCGTGGACTCCAACATCGACATCGACCTGGGCCTGCTGACCCGGCGCTCCAACGAGAACCCGGTGTTCTACGTCCAGTACGCCCACGCCCGCACGTGCGCGGTGGGGCGCAACGCCGAGGCGGCGGGGGTCGCCCGCACGGACGAGCGGGGGGAGGCCGTGTTCGACGCCTCGCTGCTCGACCACCCGATGGAGGGGGAGCTGCTGGCCGCCCTCGGCCAGTACCCGTCGGTGCTCGCCCAGGCCGCCGAGTTCCGCGAGCCGCACCGCGTGGCGCGCCACCTCGAGGTGCTCGCCGGGACCTACCACCGCTGGTACGACGCGTGCCGCGTGGCGCCGCAGGGCGAGGACGAGGTCACCGACCTGCACCGCACCCGCCTGTGGCTCAACGACGCCGCACGCCAGGTCCTGGCCAACGGCCTGGGCGTGCTCGGCGTGTCCGCGCCGGAGAGGATGTGATCGCATGACCGCCGACCCGACCACCCGCACCGGGGGCTCCCCGCTGGCACCGGCCTGGCTCAGCGTCCCCGAGGACCTCGACGCCCTCGACCCCGTCATCTGGCCCGAGGCGTTCCGCCGCGGCGAGGACGGCGTGCTGGCCGTCTCGGGGATCCCCGTCCCGGAGCTCGCCGAGCGCTACGGCACTCCCTCCTACGTCTACTCCGAGGACACCTTCCGGGCGCGCGCCCGCGAGTTCCGCGCCGCCTTCACCGAGGCGTTCGCGCGGATCGGGGCCGAGGTCTCCGTCTACTACGCCGGCAAGTCCTTCCTGACCACCGAGGTGGTGCGCTGGCTGCGCGAGGAGGGCCTCAACGTGGACACCGCCTCGGGCGGGGAGCTGGCCGTCGCCCTGCGCGGCGGCATGGAGCCCGCCCGGATCGCCCTGCACGGGAACAACAAGTCCGCCGCCGAGATCACCCGCGCCCTCGACCACGGCCTCGGCCGGATCGTCGTGGACTCCCTCGCCGAGATCGAGCTCGTGGCCCACCTGGCGCGCACCCTCGGCGTCGTCGCCCCCGTCCTGATCCGGGTCACCCCCGGCGTGCACGCGTCCACGCACGAGTTCATCGCCACCGCCCACGAGGACCAGAAGTTCGGCCTGTCCCTCGCCCCGCCCGAGGGCGGGGGGGACAGCCCCGCGATGCAGGCCGTCGCCGCGTGCGTCCTGGAGCCCGAGCTCGACCTGCGCGGGATCCACTGCCACATCGGCTCCCAGATCTTCGACGCCGACGGCTTCGGGATGGCAGCGGAGCGGGTGCTCGCCTTCATGGGCGCCGCCGACGAGCGCTTCGGCCTGACCCTCCCGGAGCTCGACCTCGGCGGCGGCTACGGCATCGCCTACACCGAGGCCGACACCCCCCGCCCGGCCCGCGAGATCGCCGAGGCCCTCGCGGACCAGGTGGCCACCACGGCCCGGTCCCTGCGGATGGCGGTCCCGCACCTGTCCATCGAGCCCGGCCGCGCGATCTCCGGGCCGGCCGCGTGCACCCTCTACACCGTGGGCACCCTGAAGACCGTCACCGCGGAGTCCGGCGCGCAGCGCCGGTACGTCTCCGTGGACGGCGGGATGAGCGACAACGCCCGGCCCGTGCTCTACGGGGCCGACTACACGGCCGTGCTCGCGAACCGCCGCGCCGAGGGGGCCCCCGTGCTCTCCCGGGTGGTGGGCAAGCACTGCGAGTCCGGGGACATCGTGGTCCGGGACGTCTACCTGCCCGAGGACCTCGCCCCCGGGGACGTCCTGGCCGTGCCCGCCACCGGCGCCTACTGCTGGGCCCTGTCCAGCAACTACAACTGGATCGCCCGCCCGCCGGTCGTCGCCGTGCGCGCCGCCGGCGACCGGCCGGAGGCCCGGCTCATCGTGCGGGGCGAGACCGAAGAAGACCTGTTCGCCCGCGACCTGGGAGCCTGATTGACCGCCTCGACCCCTGAGACCACCCGCCCGCCCTCGGCCGTGAAGGTCGCCCTGCTCGGTGCCGGCAACGTCGGCGCCGAGGTGGCCCGGACCCTGCTCGACCACGGCCCCGAGTTCGCCGCCCGCGTGGGCGCGCCCGTGGAGCTCATCGGCATCGCCGTGCGCGACCTCGCCGCCCGGCGGACCGTCGAGCTGCCCGAGGAGCTGCTCACGACCGACGCCGAGGCCCTCGTCGACGCCGCGGACGTGGTCATCGAGCTGACCGGCGGCATCGAGCCGGCCCGCAGCCGCATCCTGCGGGCCCTGCACGCCGGCAAGCCGGTGATCTCGGGCAACAAGGCCCTCATCGCCCGGCACGGCCGCCAGCTCCAGGACGCGGCCGACGCCGCCGGCGTGCCCCTGTCCTACGAGGCCGCCGTGGCCGGGGCGATCCCCATCGTGCGCCCCATGCAGGACTCCCTCGCGGGGGACCGGGTGGACCGCGTGCTGGGCATCATGAACGGCACCACGAACTACATCCTCGACCAGATGGACACCACCGGCGCGCAGTTCGACGACGCGCTCGCCGAGGCGCAGGAGCTCGGCTACGCCGAGGCGGACCCCACCGCCGACGTGGAGGGCCACGACGCCGCGGCGAAGGCCGCGATCCTCGCGTCCCTGGCCTTCCACTCGACCTTCACCATCGACGACGTGTACTGCCGCGGCATCACCGGGGTCACCGCCGCGGACGTCGCCGCCGCCCGCGAGGCCGGCTACGTCATCAAGCTCCTGGCGGTGTGCGAGCGCTGCCCGGGCGGGGTGAACCTGCGGGTCACCCCGACCATGATCCCGCGGGAGCACCCGCTGGCCGGCGTGCACGGCGCCTACAACGCCGTGTTCGTCGAGGCCGCGAACGCCGGGTCCCTCATGTTCTACGGCGCGGGCGCCGGCGGCGCCGCCACCGCCTCGGCCGTGCTGGGCGACTTCGTCTCGGCCGCGCGCCGGCTCGTGCTCGGCGGCCCGGCCCAGGGCGCGGACCCCCACGCCCAGCTCGCCGCCGCGCCGATGGACGACGTCCGCACGAGCTTCTCGATCACCCTGACGGTCCAGGACCGGCTCGGCGTCCTGGCGCGGATCGCCCAGGTCTTCGCCGACCACGGCGTGTCGATCTTCACGATGCAGCAGACGGACCACCCGCACGGCGACCCGCAGCTCTCGGAGATCCGGCTGGTGACCCACCGGGGCGCGAACAAGGACCTCGTGGCCACGGTGGACGCCCTGCGCGAGCTGCCCTTCGTCGAGGAGGTCGCCGGCGTGATCCGTGTGGAGCACGCCGACTGATCCGCCCCGCGGTGCCGCCTGCGGGCGGCACCGCACCCGGAGGGGGTGCCGCCGCACGCCCCCCGCGAGCACCCCGCACGAGCACCCCCCGCACCACCGAGTCCACAGGAAGAGATCCAGCACATGGCACACGTCTGGCAGGGCGTCATCAACGAGTACCGGGACCGGCTGCCGGTCTCCGGCTCCACCGAGGTCATCACGATGGGGGAGGGCGGTACGCCGCTGATCCGGGCGCGCGCCCTCTCGGAGCTCACCGGCAACACCGTCTGGCTGAAGTTCGAGGGCATGAACCCGACCGGCTCGTTCAAGGACCGGGGCATGACCATGGCGATCACGAAGGCCAAGGAGGAGGGCGCCGAGGCCGTCGTGTGCGCCTCGACCGGCAACACCTCCGCCTCCGCCGCGGCCTACGCCAAGCAGGCCGGGCTCACGTGCGCGGTGCTCGTGCCGGAGGGGCGGATCGCCATGGGCAAGCTCTCGCAGGCCGTGGCGCACGGCGCGGACATCATCCAGGTGGACGGCAACTTCGACAACTGCCTCGAGGTGGCCCGCAAGCTCTCCGAGTCCTACCCCGTGTTCCTCGTCAACTCCGTGAACCCGTACCGGATCGAGGGCCAGAAGACCGGGGCGTTCGAGGTGGTCGACACCCTCGGCGACGCCCCGGACCTGCACATCCTGCCGGTCGGCAACGCCGGCAACATCACCGCGTACTGGAAGGGCTACCAGGAGTACGCCCGGCCCTACGCCTCCGCCACGGCAGGGGAGCTGCCGGCCGTCTCGACGAAGCTGCCCGTGATGTGGGGCTTCCAGGCCGAGGGCGCGGCCCCGCTGGTCCTCGGCCACCCCGTCACGGAGCCCGAGACCATCGCGACCGCCATCCGGATCGGCAACCCCGCCTCCTGGGACTCGGCGATCGCCGCCCGCGACGAGTCCGGCGGGCTCATCGGCTCCGTCTCGGACGACGAGATCCTGACCGCCCACCGGTGGCTCTCGGCCAAGGAGGGCGTGTTCGTCGAGCCGGGCTCCGCCGCGGGCGTGGCCGGCCTGCTCCAGAAGCACGCCGCGGGGGAGGCCCCCACCGGGCAGACGGTGGTCATCACCGTGACCGGCCACGGTCTCAAGGACCCGCAGTGGGCGATCAAGGCCGCCGAGCGGGAGGACCCCTCGCTGGCCGAGCCCACGCGCGTGCCCTTCGACGTGGTCGCCGTCGCCGCCGCGCTGGGCCTGGAGTAGTCCCGGATGTTCGAGATCGGCCAGCGGGTGGCGGTGAGCGTCCCCGGCTCCACCGGCAACGTGGGCCCGGGCTACGACAGCCTGGGCCTGGCCCTGGGCCACTACGACGACCTCGCCGTCACCGTGACCGGCGGCGGCCTGGAGTTCGAGCTGCACGGGGAGGGCTCCGCGTCCGTGCCCCGGTCCGCGGAGCACCTGGTGGTCCGCGCCATGCGGGCCGCCTTCCGGGCCGCGGGCGTCGAGGAGCTGCCGGGGCTGCGGCTCGAGGCGACCAACCGGATCCCGCACGGCCGCGGGATGGGCTCGAGCGCCTCGGCCGTGGTGGCCGGCGTGCTCGCGGCGAACGCGCTGCTGCCCGCGGAGCGCGCCCTCGACGACCGGCGCCTGCTCCAGGTCGCCGCCGCGATGGAGGGCCATCCGGACAACGTGGCCCCGTCCCTCCTCGGGGGGCTCGTGATCTCGTGGACCGACGCGGACGGCTACCGCAGCGCCCCCGTGACCGTCCACGAGGACGTCGTGCCGGTGGTGGCGATCCCCGACTTCGAGGTCCCCACCCGCCTCGCCCGCTCCCTGCTGCCCGCGACCGTCCCGCACCACGACGCCGCGGTCAACGCCGGGCGGACGGCCCTGCTCGTCGAGGCCCTCACGCGGCGACCCGAGCTGCTGCTGCCCGCCACCGAGGACCGGCTGCACCAGCCGTACCGGGCCTCGGCCATGCCCCCCAGCGCCCGGCTGATGGCCGCGCTGCGGGCCCGCGGGCTGCCGGCCATGATCTCCGGGGCCGGGCCGACCGTCCTGGTCCTCGCCGGGGACCGGGACCAGGCGCAGGAGACGGAGCGGGCCCTCGCGGAGCTCGCCGCCCCCGGGGCCGATTCCGTCTCCTGGCGTGTCCTCCGTCTGCGCGTCGACGGTCAGGGTGCTAAGCTGGAGAGGCACCCGCAGCAGATCCAGGGGTAGGAGACCGCGCCCGGCGCGGCGAGGACAGCGGGCATCATGAGGGGCAGCGCCCCGGTCGGATGCCCCGGGGTCCTCGGCTCCACCGCCTCAGATCCTCCGGTGATCCCCCGCCGGCACCGGCTTCTTCGATGCCGTCGGCGCTCCGGCCCGCACCGACACGGACCGGAGCGCACCATGATCTCCGGGTGACACCTTGTTCGCCCAGGCTGCCGCGCCCTGAAGTGCGCCCCGCCGCAGGCGGCCCGCGATCGCGGCCCGCCGGGAACCATCCACGGTCCTGGACTCTGAGATCCATGGGCCCCCCACCGAGGGAGAAGGACACTTCGTGACCGAGACCACCGACCTTTCCACGGGTACGGAAGAGACCACCACCAGCGACCCCCGGAACGCGGGACTGTCCGCGCTCAAGCTGGCCCAGCTGCAGGCGCTCGCCTCCCAGCTCGGGATCACCGGCGCCCGCCGGATGCGCAAGAGCCTGCTGGTCGACGCGATCGCCGCCCACCAGCGCGGCGGCGCCGTCGCCGACCGGGACCAGGCCGTCGAGCAGAAGATCGCGCAGACGGTCGAGAAGACCGCCGACGGCGGCGCCGACCAGGGTGCCGCCCCGGCCGCCGCCACGACCGGCGAGGACTCCTCCGCCGCGCAGGGCGCCGACGGCGGCCAGCCGCAGCGGCGCTCGCGCTCCCGCCGCGCCACGAGCACCGGTGTGGTGTCCGTCCCCGCGCAGCAGGGCTCCGAGCAGCAGGACGCCGCCCAGCAGAGCGCGGCGCAGGGCGCCACCGAGCAGCAGCCGGCCGACCAGCCCGCTCCCGCCGAGGACTCCTCCGGCGCCGAGGGCGAGGGCGGCCGCAACCGCAACCGCAGCCGCCGCAACCGCAACCGCGACGACAACGGCCAGGGCAACGGCGGCCAGGACTCCGGGCAGGAGACCGACGAGGCGCGCTCCTCGGCCGAGGGCCGTGACGACGACCAGTCGAAGCAGGACCGGAGCCGCAACCAGAACCGCGGCCAGGACAACCGGGGCCAGGACAACCGCCAGGACAAGGGCGGTCAGGACCGGGGCGACGGCCGCGGCCGGCGCGACGGCCGGTCCGAGGGCGGGAAGTCCCAGGACGGCAAGGGCCAGGACAACCGCCAGGACAGCCGCCAGGACAAGGGCGGCCAGGACAACCGGCAGGACAAGGGCGGTCAGGACAACCGGGGTCAGGACAACCGCCAGGACGACGGCGGCAGCCGCCGCAGCCGCCGCAACCGCAACCGCAACGACCGCGACCGGGACCGCAGCGACCGCAACGACCGCGCCGAGCGCAACGAGCGGCGCAACCGCCGCGGGCGCAGCACCGGCCCCGAGGTCGACGACACGGAGTTCACCGAGGACGACGTCCTGCTGCCCGTCGCCGGCATCCTGGACGTGCTCGACAACTACGCGTTCGTGCGCACCTCCGGCTACCTCCCCGGCCCGAACGACGTCTACGTCAGCCTCGCCCAGGTCAAGAAGCACAACCTGCGCAAGGGCGACGCCGTGGTCGGCGCCATCCGCGCCCCCCGCGACGGCGAGCAGCAGAACGCCACGCGGCAGAAGTTCAACGCGCTGGTCCAGCTCACCACGGTCAACGGCAAGAAGACCGAGGAGAACAAGGACCGCGTGGACTTCGGGAAGCTGATCCCGCTGTACCCGCAGGAGCGCCTGCGCCTCGAGACGGAGCCCAAGAAGATCGGGCCCCGCGTCGTCGACCTCGTCGCCCCCATCGGCAAGGGCCAGCGCGGGCTGATCGTCTCCCCGCCGAAGGCCGGCAAGACGCTGATGCTGCAGGCGATCGCCAACGCGATCACCACGAACAACCCCGAGGTCCACCTCATGATGGTGCTCGTCGACGAGCGCCCCGAGGAGGTCACGGACATGCAGCGCACGGTCAAGGGCGAGGTCATCGCCTCGACCTTCGACCGCCCGGCGGACGACCACACCACGGTCGCCGAGCTCGCGATCGAGCGCGCCAAGCGGCTCGTGGAGATGGGCATGGACGTGGTGGTCCTCCTGGACTCCATGACCCGCCTGGGCCGTGCCTACAACCTCTCGGCCCCCGCCTCCGGCCGCATCCTCTCCGGCGGCGTGGACTCCGCGGCGCTGTACCCGCCGAAGAAGTTCTTCGGGGCGGCCCGCAACATCGAGAACGGCGGCTCGCTCACGATCCTCGCGACCGCCCTCGTGGAGACCGGGTCCAAGATGGACGAGGTCATCTTCGAGGAGTTCAAGGGCACCGGCAACATGGAGCTGCGCCTGTCCCGCTCGCTCGCGGACAAGCGGATCTACCCGGCCGTGGACGTCAACTCCTCGGGCACCCGCCGCGAGGAGAACCTCCTCTCCCCGGACGAGATCAAGATCATGTGGAAGCTGCGCCGCGTCCTCTCCGGGCTCGACCAGCAGCAGGCCCTCGAGCTGCTCACGAACAAGCTGCGGGACACCCAGTCCAACACCGAGTTCCTGCTCCAGGTGCAGAAGACCACGCTGTCGGCCCGCGCCGAGAGCGACCGCTAGCACGCCCCCGCCGCCGCGGCCCCGACCGGTTCGACCGGACGGGGCCGCGGCGGCGTCGTCGTGCCCACCACCGCCCGACCCTCTCCGCCGCCTCCGAAGGAGCGCCCCATGCCGGATCCCATCCAGTCCCTGCTCGACGAGCACGCCGAGCTGCAGCGCCAGCTCGCCGACCCCGCCGTGCACGCGGAGCAGGGCAGGGCGCGCAAGCTCGGGCGCCGCTACGCCGAGCTCAACGGCATCGTCGAGGCCCACCACCGGGTGCACCGCCTCGAGGAGGACCTGGGGGCGGCGCGCGAGCTCGCCGCCGAGGAGCCCGAGTTCGCGGAGGAGATCCCGGCCCTCGAGGAGCAGCTCGCGGCGGCCCGCGAGAAGCTGCGCCGGCTGCTCGTCCCGCGCGACCCCGACGACGGGCGCAACGTGATCCTCGAGGTCAAGGCGGGGGAGGGCGGCGACGAGTCCGCGCTCTTCGCCGGGGACCTGCTGCGCATGTACCTCAAGTACGCGGAGTCCCGCGGCTGGAAGACCGAGTTCATCTCGACCAACGACTCCGACCTGGGCGGCTACAAGGACGTGCAGGTGGCGATCAAGTCGAACGCCACGGACCCCGCCGAGGGCGTGTGGGCGCGGCTGAAGTACGAGGGCGGGGTGCACCGCGTCCAGCGCGTGCCCGTCACCGAGTCGCAGGGCCGGATCCACACCTCCGCCGCGGCGGTGCTCGTCTTCCCGGAGGTCGACGAGCCCGAGGAGGTCGAGATCAGCCAGAACGACCTGAAGATCGACGTCTACCGCTCCTCGGGGCCCGGCGGCCAGTCCGTGAACACCACGGACTCCGCGGTCCGCATCACCCACCTGCCCACCGGCATCGTGGTGGCGATGCAGAACGAGAAGTCGCAGCTGCAGAACCGCGAGGCCGCGATGCGGGTGCTGCGCGCCCGCATCCTGGCCCACCAGCAGGAGCAGATCGACGCGGACAACGCCGCGCAGCGCCGCTCCCAGGTCCGGACCATGGACCGGTCGGAGCGGATCCGCACCTACAACTTCCCCGAGAACCGGATCAACGACCACCGCACCGGGTACAAGGCGTACAACCTCGACCACGTCATGGCGGGGGACCTCGAGCCGGTCGTGCGCTCGGCCATCGAGATGGACGAGCAGGCCCAGCTCGAGGCCATCGGCCAGCAGGACGGCTGAGCGGGGGCCCCGGGATGACGAGGTCACTGGGCCAGGCGGTGCGCTGGGCGGAGCAGGTGCTCGCCGAGGCGGGGATCGACTCCGCGCGCACCGACGCGCTGCTGCTCGCCGGCCACCTCACCGGGCTGTCCCGGGGGGAGGTCGAGGCGAGAGCCATCATCGGCGGGGACGAGCCCGCGGGGTACGCGGAGCTCGTGGCCGAGCGTGCCCGCCGGATCCCGCTGCAGCACCTCACGGGCGTCGCCCACTTCCGCTACCTGACGCTGGCGGTCGGGCCCGGGGTGTTCGTGCCCCGGCCCGAGACGGAGACCGTGGTGCAGGCCGTGGTCGACGAGCTGCGCGAGCAGCTGGCCGCGGGCGTGCACCGCCCGCACGTGGTGGACCTGGGCACGGGCTCCGGGGCGATCGCCGCCTCGGTGGCCCACGAGGTGCCGCAGGCCCGCGTGCACGCCGTGGAGCTGTCCGGGACCGCCCACGCCTGGGCGGCCGAGAACCTGCGCGGGACGCGCGCGGAGCTCGTCCGGGGCGACCTGCGCACCGCGTTCCCGGAGCTCGAGGGGCGTTGCGACGTGGTGGTCTCCAATCCGCCGTACATCCCCGCGGACGCGGTCCCGCGCGAGCCGGAGGCCCGGGAGCACGACCCCGACCTCGCCCTGTACGGGGGCGGAGAGGACGGGCTCGAGCTCCCGCGGGCGGCCCTGGCCTCGGCCCTGCGGCTGCTGCGCCCCGGGGGGTTCTTCGTCATGGAGCACGCCGAGGTGCAGGCCCGCGCCGTGGCGCACGCCTTCCGCGCCGCGGGCCTCGAGGACGTCGAGGGCCACCAGGACCTGACGGGCCGGGACCGGGCCACGGCCGGCCGGACGCCCCTCCAGGGCCGCGCCCGCACGACCGGAATGGGAGAATGGACGCCGTGAACTCCACCGTCTACGACTGCAGCAGCATCGCCCAGCGCACCGCCGGGCTCAAGCACGCCGCGCGCGCCCTCGCGGCCGACGCGTGCGTGGTTCTGCCCACCGACACCGTCTACGGGATCGGGGCCAATGCGTTCTCCGCCCGGGGCGTCGCGACCCTGCTCGCCGCCAAGGGCCGGTCCCGGGCCATGCCCCCGCCCGTGCTCATCGCCCACGCCGGGGTGCTCGACGGCCTGGCCGACGAGGTCTCCGACGACGCCCGCGCGCTGGCCCGGGCCTTCTGGCCCGGCGGTCTGACCCTGATCTTCCACTCCCACCCCTCGCTGGGCTGGGACCTGGGGGAGACCCACGGGACCGTGGCCCTGCGGGTGCCCGACGACGAGCTCGCCCAGGCGCTGCTCATCGAGAGCGGCCCGCTGGCCGTGTCCTCGGCCAACCGCACCGGCCACCCGGCCGCCTCGACGGCCGGGGCCGCGGTGGACATGCTCGGGGACTCCGTGGAGCTCTACCTGGACGGCGGCCCGCGGCCGGTCGGCGGACCCGCCGACCGGGACCCGGTCCCCTCCACGATCGTGGACTGCACGGGGGAGACCCCGCTGCTGGTGCGCCACGGCACCGTGAGCCTGGCCCGGCTGCGCTCGGTGGTGCCCTCGGTGGTGCCGGCGGACGGCGACGAGGAGCTCGACAGCGCTCCCGCGCCGGGTGCGGGTCCCGCGGAGCCCGGCGCCGGCCGCCCGGCGGCCTCGGGATCGCACGCCGTGAGCGAGCCCGATCCGGAGGCCGTGCCGCCCGCGGCGGAGCCCGCCGACCCGGCGGGCGCGGCCGCACCCGCGGACCGGCAGCCTCCGGCGCCCGGGCCGGCGCGGGCCGCGACGGCGCAGGGACTGG
>NZ_PDDL01000067.1:0-20659 GCF_020833785.1 Kocuria sp. CCUG 69068 | reverse complement strand
CGCGACGGGGGGCCTGCTGCTCGGCGTCCTGCTCGGCGTGGCCGCCGAGGCGCGCTGGGGCACGGGCCCCGGCGGGGTGCTGCTGGCCGTGGGCGCGGCCACGGCCGCCGGGCACCTGCTGCGCGGGCACCTGCTGAGCCGGCGGATCCGGCTCCGCGAGGCCCGGATGCTGGCCGAGTTCCCCGCCGTCGCCGAGCTGATGGCGCTGTCGGTCGGCGCAGGGGAGAGCGCGGTGGGTTCGCTCGAGCGGGTGTGCCGGGTCGCGGAGGGAGAGCTCACCGCGGAGTTCCGCGCGGTGCTCGCACAGACGCGGTCCGGCGCCGGACTCGTGCACGCCCTCCAGGACTTCTCCGCGCGCACCCCGGTGGCGCCCATCGGGCGGTTCGTGGACGGCATCGTCGTGGCCATCGAGCGCGGCACGCCCCTGGCGGACGTGCTGCGGGCCCAGGCCCAGGACGTGCGGGACAACGACAAGCGCGAGCTGATGGAGGCCGCCGGGCGCAAGGAGATCGCCATGATGGTGCCCCTCGTGTTCTGCGTGCTGCCGCTGACGGTCGTGTTCGCCGTGTTCCCCGGGATCGCCGTGCTGGAGCTCGGCTTCTGACCTCTCATCCGGGCGGCCGGGAACCGGCAGCCCTCCAGGAAAGGACACACCCCATGACACACCTCCACCGGCTCGCCGCCCTGCTCGGCGTCCTCGCCCTGACCCTCGCCGCGCTGCGCGAGCGGCTCGCCGCCGATGATCCGGACCGCGGGGACGTCCCCGGCTGGGTGATGCTGACCCTGATGTCCGCGGTGCTCGTGGCCGGGCTGCTGCTGGTGGCGCAGCCGGCCCTGGAGGGGCTCTTCCAGGACGCGATGGCGCGCGTGAGCCAGAACTGAGGATGGGCGAGGAGCGCGCCCGGCCGGGCGCCGGGCCCTCGGGGACGGACCGGGGCAGTGCGGTGGTCGAGTACGTGATGGTGGCCGGCCTCGTGGCGATGATCTTCGCGGCCACGCTGCAGCTGGCCCTGGCCCTGCACGTGCGCAACACGCTGATCGACGCCGCCGCGGCCGGCGCCCGGTACGGCACCCTGGCCGACCGCTCGCCCGAGGACGGGGTCGAGCGGACCCGCCGGATCGTCACCGGCGCCCTCGGCCCCCGGTACGCCCAGGACGTCGTCGCGACCACCGCGGCGGTGGGCGAGTTGCGGACCCTGGAGATCACGGTGGTCTCGCCCCTGCCCGTGGTGGCGCTGTTCGGTCCGCCCGACTCCCTGGAGGTGCGCGGCCATGCCGTCCTCGGGGACTGAAGCTCCTGCCTCCAGCGGAGCAGCGGCATCGACGGCTACGGCTGCTTCGACCGCCTCGCCCGCCTCGCCCGGAGCGACCGGCGCGATCGGAGCGACCGGGACGGCCCGTGCGGCCGGGCCGCCCGATGTGCTCGGGAGGACTGCGGGCGGTGACGAGGGCAGCGCGGTCGTGGAGTTCGTCGCGCTGGGCACGCTGCTGCTCGTCCCCGTGGTCTACTTCGTGCTCGCGGTGGCCCAGGTCCAGGCCGGGGCCTTCGGAGTGGTGGCCGCCGCGCAGCAGGCGTCCCAGGTGCTGGCCCGGGCCGAGCCCGGTGCGCTCTCGGACACCGGGCTGACCGCGGCGGCGCGGCTGGCGGCCGCGGACCAGGGCTTCGCCCCCGACCGGCTGGCGCTCCGCCTCGAGTGCTCCGACGGGGCGTGCGCGGAGCCCGGTGCGGTGGCCACGGTGCACGCCACCCTGGAGGTCCCGCTGCCGCTGGTGCCCGGGTTCACCGACCTGGACGTGGCCGTGCTGACGTCCTCGGCCACGGTCGTGATCGGCCGCTACGGATGAGCGGGCGGACCGCGGGCCCCGGCCCGCGCCGGGACGGGAGCCGGGACCAGAACCGGGACCACGCCCGGGACCACGACCGGGGCACTGACCGGGGCGAGGACCGGGACGACGGGCAGGTGACGATCCTGGTCATCGGCTTCGCGGTCGTGCTGCTCCTGCTCACGGTCGTGGTCATGGGGGTCACCGCGGTCTACGTGGGGGAGCGCAAGCTGCAGGTGCTGGCCGACAACGCCGCGCTCGCCGCGGCCGACACGTTCGTGGCGCTGGAACCGGGGACGGGCGGCGCCCCGCCCGTCACGGTCCTGGACGACGACGCCGTGGCGGGGGCGGCGACCGCCTACCTCGACACCGTCAGCGCCTGGGCCGGGACGCCGGGCCTCGCCCTGGCCGCGCCCACCGGGAGCCCGGACGGGCGGACCGCGGAGGTGACCCTGGCCGCCGTCGTGCACCCGCCGGTGGTCAACCTCCTGGTGCCCGACGGCATCCCGATCACCGCCACGAGCGAGGCCCGCGCGCGACTGGGCCGATGACGCGGCCCACCCGGTTCCGCTGACCCGCGCGGCCGCTCCGGGGGCGGCTCGGCCGGCGCGGGAGGCACGGCGCTCGCAGACGTCAGGTCCGGTCCCGGGCGGGGCGACGGGCATGGTCACCGTTCGGGTGCTGTTCGGCGCGATCTCATTGACCGGCAGGGAGCGGCGGCGCACGCTGGTGCCGAGGGATGTTCCTCCGGACCGGTCCTCGGGAGTGCATCGGTCCTGGTGGGGAGGAGGTGTCGCGAGGACGACCGGTGCGGCCGCACGGCCGGCACCGCAGTGAGCGGGACGCGCACCACGGGGGCAACCGGTGCGGGCGGTCCCGTCCGACACCACATCGAGGTCTCGACATGAGCACTGTTCGCGCGCGGGGGCGGTGGAGCACGCCGGTGCAGGGCGTGCTGACGCTGCTGCTCGCGCTGGCGCTGGGCATCGCAGGGCTTCCGCCGTCGGCCGCCCGGGACCATCCCGGGGACGTCCTGCGGAGCGCGGCCCGCCCGCTCACCTACGACGACACCGTCCGGAAGGACGGACCCGCCGCGTACTGGGCCATGCGCAGCCCCGGTGCGGGCACGGAGAAGGACCTGGTGGGCAGGCTCCACGGCAGCTACCACGGCAAGCCGAAGCGGGCGACCCTGCCCAACGGCGACACGGCCGCGGACTTCGACGGCACCGGTCAGTACCTCCAGGTGCCCGACGCCGCCGCCGTCAGCGCGGGCACGCGCGGCGTGCTCACCGTCGAGGCGTGGATGCGCCCCGACGCGCTGGACTTCCGGTCCCAGGAGGGCTCGGGGTACGTGCACTGGATGGGCAAGGGCGCGCCGAGGAACCACGAGTACGTGGCGCGGATGTACTCGAAGAGCAACTCCGAGAACCGGCCCAACCGCATCTCCGGCTACGCGTTCAACCCGTCCGGAGGAGAGGGGCCGGGGTCCTACTTCCAGGTACCGGTGCGCAGGGGGGAGTGGATCCACTACGTGCTCGTCATCAATGCCAACGCCAAGGGCGGGGACTATCCGAACGGCTACACGAAGATCTACCGCAACGGGCAGCGCATGGACCAGGACGACCTGGAGCACGACGGCACGGTCGTCGTGCCCCGGCGCGGCAGCGCGCCGTTCCGCGTCGGCACCCGGGACCTGAGGTCGTTCTTCGACGGGGCCGTCGGCAAGGTGGCGGTCTACACCAAGGAGCTGCCCAGGAAGCAGGTGGAGGAGCACTACCGGGTGATGACCACGCGGTGAGGACCGGGGCGCGGCCCGGCCCGGACGGCGGGAGGCGACGGCGACGCGTCCCCGGTTTCTCAGCCGGCGAGAACGTCCCTGGTGCCGGCCGCGGGGACGTTCCTATGCTGGCGGGCACCCGGGAGATCATCCCGGACGGCGGGGGGGAACGACCTGCCGGCCCCGTCGTCGAAGGAGAAGGCCATGGACGCTCCCGTCCGCTCCGTCATCAGCCCAGGACGCTACGTCCAGGGACCGGGCGCCATCGCCTGCCTGGGAGAGTATCTCGCCGCCGTCGGGCAGACACCCCTGGTGGTGGCCGACGACGTCGTCTGGGGGTTCGTGGGCCACGACGTGGAGGCGTCCCTGGCGCGGGCCGGCATGGCGACCACGCGCGAGGCCTTCAACGGCATCCCCTCGGCCGGGGAGATCGACCGGCTCACGGCGGTCATCCGCGCGGCGGGGGCCGACGTGGCCGTGGCCGTGGGCGGCGGCAGCACCATCGACGCGGTCAAGGCCTCGGGGTTCCTCGCCGGGATCCGGTGGGTCAGCGTCCCCACCGTCGCCTCCACCGACGCGCCGACCTCGGCGCTGGCGGTCGTCTACACCGACGAGGGCGTCTTCGAGGAGTACCGGTTCTTCCCCCGCAACCCCGACCTCGTCCTCGTCGACTCCCAGCTGGTGGCCAACGCGCCGGCGACGTTCCTGGCGGCGGGCGTCGGCGACGCCCTGGCCACCTGGCTGGAGGCCAGGGCCACCGCCGCCTCGGGGTCGCTGACCATGGCCGGGGGCACGGCCACCCTCACGGGCACCGCCCTGGCCCGGCTGAGCTGGGACGTCCTGTGGGACAACGCCCTCGTGGCGATGGATGCAGCCCGGGACCACGTCGTGACCCCGGCACTGGAGAAGGTCATCGAGGCCAACACCCTGCTCTCCGGGCTCGGCTTCGAGTCCGGCGGACTGGCGGCGGCCCACGCCGTCCACAACGGACTGACCGCGGCGCCGCAGACCCACGGCCTGGCCCACGGGCAGAAGGTCAACATCGGCTCCATCACCCAGCTCGTGCTGGAGGGCGCCCCGAGCTCGGAGATCGTGGACTTCATCGAGTTCACCACCCGGGTCGGGCTGCCGACCACCCTCACGGAGATCGGGCTGCGCGCGGAGGACACCGAGGAGATCCGGGCCGTGGCGCGGGCCGCCACCGTGGAGAGCGAGACCATCCACAGCATGCCCTTCACCGTGCGGGCGGACGACGTCGCCGCGGCGCTGACCTCCATCGAGCGCCTCGGCCGGCGGGTGCGTGCCCGCGCCGGCCTGCCCGAGCCGCAGCCCTACCGCCACGCCCACTAGCGTCCCGCCCGGACACGATCCGTCCGGGCGGTCCCGTCCCGGGCGGGTCCCGCCCCGGCGGGACCGGTCCGCGGAGGGCTCAGTGACCGCGGGGCAGGACCGCCCCGCGGTCGAACTCCTCGGTGGCCGCCACGGCGCCCGTGCCGTCGATCAGGGTCACGGCGCCCGCGGCGCCGTGCGCACCCGCGGAGATGTCGGCTCCCGTGTCGGCGAGGACGTTCTCGAGGGTCACCCCGGCTCCCACCCGGACGCCGTCCAGCAGCACCGAGCTGCGCACCGTGGCGCCCTCCTCGACGACGACGCCGGGGCCGAGCACCGAGTGCTCCACGGCGCCGCGCACCATCGCGCCCGCGGCGACCATCGACCCGCGCAGCTCGGCGCTGCCGGCGATCCGGGCGGGCACCCGCTGCGGCTGGGCCGAGAGGATCGGCCAGCCGGGGTCGTCCAGGGCCACGCCGTCGCCGTCGAGCATCTGCATGTGGGCGGTCCAGTAGGACTGCAGGGTGCCCAGGTCCATCCAGTACCCGTCCAGGCGGTGCTCCACCACCGTGCGGTGCGCCACGAACCACGGGACCAGGTCGTTGCCGTAGTCCTCGAGCCCGCCCTCCTGCTCGTGCACGAGGTCCAGGGCCTCCAGCAGCTTCTCCGCGTCGTAGAGGAACATCTCGGCCGCGACCAGCCGCCCCCGGGGCTCGTCCGGCTTGTAGTCGAAGCCGGTGACGCGGCCGCCGTCGTCGGCCTGCACCACGCCGTAGCGGGAGGGGTCCTCGTCGACGAGCGTGGTGACCACGGTCAGGTCGGCGCCCCGCTCGAGGTGGGTGTCGATCACGTCGAGGAAGTTCAGCGTGTACAGGTGGTCGGCGCTGAGCACCAGGACCAGGTCCGGGGCGAAGTCGCGGATCAGGTCCTTCTGCCGGTAGAGCGAGTCCGCGTTGCCCTCGGCGAAGCCCTCGCCCTCGGTGCCCTGGTACGGGGGCAGGACCTGGAGCCCGCCGTGGGTGCGGTCGAGGTCCCAGGGGCGCCCGTTGGCCAGGTGCTGGTTGAGGCTGTGCGGAAGGAACTGCTCGACGACCCACACGTCCGAGAGGTGGGAGTGCACGAGGTTGGACAGGGCGACGTCGATGAGCCGGTAGGTGCCCGCCACGGGCAGGGCGGGCTTGACCTTCTTCTCGGTCAGGGCGCCGAGCCGGGAGCCCTTCCCGCCGGCGAGGACCAGGGCCAGCGTGCGAGGGATGCGCATCGTGCTTCCTTCCTCTCGGCACCATCCTGCCAGAGGGGCGCCGGGCCGGGCCGGGGCGATTTGCCCCCATGGGATAATCTTGGCTTCCATGGCCTCCCTTGACTTCCCGGCAGAGATCTCCGCCCTCCGTTCCACGTTCGCGTCCATCGAGGCCGTGAGCGACGTCGACGCCATCAAGCGGGACATTGCCGAGCTCTCGCAGCAGGCGACCGCCCCGGACCTGTGGGACGACCAGGCCGCGGCGCAGAAGATCACCTCCAAGCTCTCCCACAAGCAGTCCGACCTCGAGCGGCTCGAGAAGCTCGGCGGCCGCATCGACGACATCGAGGTCATGGTGCAGCTGGCCGCCGAGGAGGACGACGCGGAGACCCTGGAGCTCGCCGTGGAGGAGCTCGCCGCGGTCAAGAAGGCGCTCTCCCGGCTGGAGGTCCAGACCCTGCTCTCGGGCGAGTACGACGAGCGCGAGGCCGTGGTGACCATCCGCTCCGGCGCCGGCGGCGTGGACGCCGCCGACTTCGCCGAGATGCTCATGCGCATGTACCTGCGCTGGGCGGAGCGCCACGGCTACCCGACCACCGTCCTGGACACCTCCTACGCGGAGGAGGCGGGCCTGAAGTCCGCGACCTTCGAGGTCAAGGCCCCCTACGCCTTCGGCACCCTGTCCGTCGAGGCCGGCACCCACCGGCTCGTCCGCATCTCCCCCTTCGACAACCAGGGGCGGCGCCAGACCTCGTTCGCGGCGGTGGAGGTCATCCCGCTCATCGAGCAGGACGACTCGATCGAGATCCCCGAGTCCGAGATCAAGGTGGACGTCTTCCGCTCCTCGGGCCCCGGCGGGCAGTCCGTGAACACCACGGACTCCGCCGTGCGGATGACCCACATCCCCACGGGCATCGTCGTGTCCATGCAGAACGAGAAGTCCCAGATCCAGAACCGCGCCGCCGCGCTGCGCGTGCTCCAGTCGCGGCTGCTCCTGCAGCGCCAGGAGGAGGAGAGCGCCAAGAAGAAGGAGCTGGCCGGGGACGTCAAGGCGTCCTGGGGCGACCAGATGCGCTCCTACGTCCTGAACCCGTACCAGATGGTCAAGGACCTGCGGACCAACCACGAGGAGGGCAACCCCTCCGCGATCTTCGACGGCGCGATCGACGGCTTCGTCGACGCCGGGATCCGCTGGCGCGCCGACCAGCGCCACGCCCCGGCCGACGCCTGAGCTCCCGCGGGACCCCTGACCGGGCCCCGGCCGGTCCCGCGACCGGCCGGGGCCCGGTGCCCTGGGAGGGCGGGCGCTCAGCGGCGCAGGAAGCGCGCCACCGTCCGTCCCGGCCGGGTGCGGGGCTCCGTCCCGGCGGGGTCGTCCTCGGGGGCCGCTGCCGCCGGGTACAGCTCCTCCGCCTCCCGCAGCTTGGTGCGGTGCAGCCGCGCGGCCGTGGCGGGGAAGGCGTGCGACCGGGCGGGCGCGTACGGCTCCGTGCCGCCGGTGGGCGTGACGGACCACCCCGTGCCGGCCTCGAGCAGCGACTGGTGCTTGACGCGGTAGTAGTCGGGGCTGACCTCCAGCGCGGTGCCCTCCGCGCCGCACGCGGCGGCGAGCAGGTGGAAGTGGAACCGCGAGGTGATCCACGTCTGACCCGGCCGGGCCGGGAAGCCCTCCTGCCAGAGCCGCGTGAACGGCACGAAGTTCTCCTCGGGGACGAGGTCGGCGAGCCGGTCGAAGGCCGCGCGGTCCGCGCCGGGGATCGCCTCGAGGTAGCGCACGGTCCGGCCCGCCAGTGCCGGACCCGTCAGCGCGGCCCGCACGGCGGCGACGGCGCCGTCGAGGATCCCGGGCTCGGTCATGTCGCTCTGCAGGCACACCCACACGTCGCCGTCGTCCGTCCCCTCGGCGGGCGCGCCGGTGAAGCCCGCGAGGCCGGGCAGGCCGAGGAAGGCGTCGTCGGGGGCGCGGTCGGCGCGGGCGAGCTGGGCGCTGGGCGCGTCACGGACCGTGGCGTGGTCGAAGGCGCCGAGCGCGGCGCGCAGGCCCTCGGCGTCGGTGGCGGGGGCCAGGCCCAGGCCGGTGGCGGCCAGCCGCGCCCCGGAGACCTGGCGCAGCCGCAGCGCCGCCCGGAGCAGGCGCGCGTGGTGCGGCCAGATGGAGTTCAGGTACCCGCCCCCGAGGATGTGCACGGAACTCGCGCGCCGGGCGCCGAGCAGGCCGAGGTCGTAGCGCGGGGACCCCAGGTGCGTCACCACCCGGTCCACGTGGGCGTCCGCCGCGGCCGGGTCCATGCCGGTCGTCTCGAAGGCGAGCCGCCACAGGGTGTCGGTGGTCCGCAGACCCGGGTGCAGTCCGTCGAACAGGTGGGACGCCAGCCCCGGGTGGGGGCAGTCGAGCCACACCTCGGCGCCGGGCCGGGCGCGGGCGAGGAAGCGCAGCCACGAGGCGGCGATGAACTCGTCGCCGAAGTTCGGGTGACCGCTCGTGCCGACGAGGTACAGGACGTCCGCAGCGGGCGGGCGCTCGGTGGGGACTGGCTCCAGCATCCGCCCAGCCTACCGGGTGCGGCGGGGTGACCTGGGGCGACGCTCCTGGGCGGGGCGCCGCCGGGTCCGGGTGCCGGCCGTGGTCCCGCGCGAGGGCCGTGGCGTAGGATGGAGGATCTGCCGCGTGCCCCGGTGCGCGGCACGTTCCCGTCCGCACCGTCCCCAGGGAGGAGGCCCATGGCCAAGAAGGACACTGGTCGCCAGGTCGTCGCCAACAACAAAAAGGCCCGGCACGACTACCACATCCTCGACACCTACGAGGCGGGTCTCGCGCTCATGGGCACCGAGGTGAAGTCCCTGCGCATGGGGCGCGCGTCGCTCGTGGACGGGTTCTGCCAGTTCACCGACGGCGAGCTGTGGCTCGAGGGCGTCCACATCCCCGAGTACCTGCAGGGGTCGTGGACCAATCACTCCGCCCGCCGCCGCCGCAAGCTGCTCCTGCACCGCAGCGAGATGGACAAGATCCAGCAGAAGACGCGGGAGTCCGGCTTCACGATCGTGCCGCTGTCCCTCTACTTCGTGGACGGGAAGAAGGCCAAGGTCGAGATCGCCGTGGCCAAGGGCAAGCGGGAGTACGACAAGCGCCAGACCCTGCGGGAGCAGCAGGACAACCGCGAGGCCCAGCGGGCCATGCGCTACAAGAACCTGGGCTGAGGGTCCGGGGCGAATGCTTGCGGTCGGCGGGTACCGCGCGGTAGAATGGTGTGTCCCGCTGCGGCGGGGTGCTTGACAACAAAATACGGGGATGATCGGTTTCGACGATGTGAGTTGAGACAGGGGAAGCGGGTCGAGGACGCAGAGTTATCTCGTAAACGCTCTCTGTAAAACAATAGTTGCCAATTCTCAGAGCAACGTCGCCAAGTCTCAGAACGCCTTCGCCCTCGCGGCGTAAGCGCAACCAGACTACTTAGGTGACTGTCAGCCCGGGTTCGCCTTCGACCCGGGGTCTGGCATCAATCAGGAGGCCACTGCTCCAGCCGTTCGTCGCGGGCGTCTGGAGAACACTTTCGCGACTGAGTCCGTCGGCCACGTGTCTGCACGAGGGCCGGGACTGAGAAAACGCCACGCAGACTGCACCCGGAGAAGCCCTGACAATGCTGCATCGGACGGGGGTTCAATT
This sequence comes from Kocuria sp. CCUG 69068, assembly GCF_020833785.1. NCBI lineage: Bacteria > Bacillati > Actinomycetota > Actinomycetes > Micrococcales > Micrococcaceae > Kocuria > Kocuria sp. CCUG 69068. The sequence goes on along the minus strand of NZ_PDDL01000067.1, from coordinate 10,825 downwards.
CCCCCCATCTCCACGAGATCCCTGACCGGGGAGCGCCGCGAGGCGCTCCCCGGTTTTTTCGTGCCCGGATCGTTCCGGGGGCAGGCGGGCGCCGTGCCGCCGCCCGGGAAGGGGCACGTCCCGGCGGGCCGTGTGACAAGCTGGTGGCGTACCGCAGACGACCGAAAGGGCAACGCCATGAGCCACAACGACAACACGCCAGACCAGAGCGGCACCGGTGCCGGCGGGTCGTCGAGCTCCGGTCGCCACGACCCGCCCGAGTACGGTCAGCGCGTCGAGGGAGCGCCTTCGGGACCCTCCTACGAGCCGCCGCGCTCCGGCCAGGGCGGCGCCGGCGACCCGTACGCCACACCGCAGTACGGCCAGGGGCAGCAGGGCTACCAGAGCCAGTACGGCCAGGGCCAGTACGGCGGCCAGGGCTACCAGGGCCAGGACTCCTACGGCCAGGGGCAGCAGGGCTACCAGGACCAGTACCGCCAGGGCCAGTACGACCAGGGCCAGTACGACCAGGGCCAGTACGGCGGCCCGGGCTACCAGGGGCAGCAGGGCTACCAGGGGCAGTACGACATGAACCAGTACGGCGCGAGCCCGCGGCCCGCCGGCACGGGGCTGGGCATCGCCTCCCTGGTGCTGGGCATCGTGGCGCTGCTGACGTGCTGGTTCGTGCTCGGCATCGTCCCGGGCCTCGTGGGCCTGGTGCTGGGCATCGTGGCGTTGCGCAAGCTGGGCAGGACGCCCGGCGCGTCCAAGGCCCTGCCGATCATCGGCATCGTGCTCAGCGTCCTGGCGATCCTGGCGAGCATCCTCTTCCTGGTGCTCTTCGGGGCGCTGTTCGGGGAGTTCGGGCCGGCCATGGAGGCCTGCTCGCAGTTCTCCAATGACCAGGCGGCGTTCCAGCAGTGCATCGAGCGGGAGATGGGCTTCACCGGCCAGGACCTCTGACCCCGGCCGGAGACCGACGACGACGGGGGCCCGCACCGGCCGGTGCGGGCCCCCGTCGTCGCGCGGGCGGCTCAGGAGCCGGTCGCGAGCAGCCCCAGCACCTCGTCGTGCAGCAGGCCGTTGGTGGCCAGCGCGTTGCCGCCGAAGGGCCCGGGCTCGCCCTCGAGGGACGTGAACCGGCCGCCGGCCTCCTCGACCACGGGCACCAGCGCGGCCATGTCGTGCAGGCTGAGCTCGGGCTCGCAGGCGATGTCCACGGCGCCCTCGGCGAGGAGGCAGTAGGACCAGAAGTCGCCGTAGGCCCGGGTCCGCCAGACCTCGTCGGTGAGCTCCAGGAAGCGCTCGCGCACCCCGCGGTCCCGCCACCCCGTGAGCGAGGAGTAGGACAGCGAGGCGTCGGACAGCCGCCCCACCTGGGAGACGTGGATCCGCTGGGCGTTGGCCAGGGACTTGCCGGTGAACGCGCCCGTGCCGGCCGCCGCCCACCAGCGGCGCCCGAGCGCCGGCGCGGAGACCACGCCGACCACCGGCCGGCCCTCGTCGACGAGGGCGATCAGGGTGGCCCACACCGGCACGCCGCGCACGAAGTTCTTGGTGCCGTCGATGGGGTCCACGACCCACTGCCGGGCGCCGCTGCCGGTGGCGCCGTACTCCTCGCCGATCACGGCGTCCCGGTTGCGCGCGCGCCCCAGCTGGGTGCGGATGAGCTGCTCGGCCTCGCGGTCGGCGTCCGTGACGGGGGTGAGGTCGGGCTTGGTCTCCACCGTGAGGTCCTGGGCCTTGAACCGGCGCATGGTCAGGCGGTCCACGGCGTCGGCCAGGATGTGGGCGAGGCGGAGGTCGTCGGTGTAGTTGCTGGGGCTGCGCATTGGTCCAACCTACCCCGAACCGCGGTCCCGGGCCTGGTCGGGCGGGGGTGCGAGGCAGCCCCCGCCCGGCGGCTCACTGGACGCCGAGCTCCTTGTCCTCGCGGGACTCCCCGGGGCGCTCCCCGGCCCCGAGCAGCCGGCGCAGGGAGACCAGCCGGGACTCGCCCGCCTCCCCGGCGCGGCCCTGCGCCACCCAGGCGTCCAGGGCGCAGCCGGGGGACGTCCCCGTGTGCCGGCAGCCCTTGGGGCACTCGGCGATCGCCTCGGCGAGCTCGTCGAAGGACTCCACGATCCGGTCGTGGTCCACGTGCGCCAGGCCGAACGAGCGGATGCCGGGGGTGTCGATGATCCAGGACCCGGGGGAGGCGTCCTCGATCTTCAGGGCGAGGGCCGACGACGACGTGTGCCGGCCCCGTCCGGTCACCGCGTTCACCCCGCCCGTGGCCCGGTCGGCGCCCGTGAGGGCGTTGACGAGGGTGGACTTGCCCACGCCGGAGTGGCCCAGCAGCACCGAGACGTGGCCGTCGAGACGCTCGCGCAGGGCCTCGACGAGCGCCGGGTCGAGGGGCAGCGTGGTCCCGTCGTCGTCGGCCGGGACGTCGCGGGCGGGTCCCGAGACGAGCACGGGCAGCTCGAGCGCCGTGTAGTGGGAGATCAGCTCGGCGGGGTCCCGCAGGTCGGTCTTGGTGATGCACAGCAGCGGTTCGATGCCGGCGTCGTAGGCGGCCACGAGGGAGCGGTCGATGAACCCGGTGCGGGGCTCGGGGTTGGCGGCGGCCACGACGACCACGAGCTGGTCGGCGTTGGCCACCACGACCCGCTCGACCGGGTCGGTGTCGTCCGCGCTGCGGCGCAGGACGGTGGAGCGCTCCTCGATCCGCACGAGGCGGGCCAGGCTGTCCGGGGCGCCGCTGACGTCGCCGACGAGACCCACGAGGTCGCCCGCGACCACGGGCCGGCGGCGCAGCTCCCGGGCGCGCACGGCCACGACCAGCCGCTCCCCGGGGGTGTCCTCCTCGAGGATCGCGGTGTAGCGGCCGCGGTCCACGGTGACGATGCGGCCGGTGACGGCGTCCTCGTGCGCCGGCCGCTCCTTGGTGCGCGGGCGGGAGCCGGTCTTGCTGGGACGGACGCGCACGTCCGACTCGTCCCAGTCGCGCCGGACGGAGTCCCTACGCGTCACGGCTCGTGCCCGTGAGCTCCGCCCACAGCCGGGGGAACTCGGGGAGGGTCTTGGCGGTGGTCGCGATGTTCTCGACCCGGACGTCCGGGACCACGAGGCCGATCACGGCGCCGGCGGTGGCCATCCGGTGGTCCTCGTAGCTGTGGAACGTCCCGCCGTGCAGGGGGGCCGGCCGGATCAGCAGCCCGTCCGCGGTCTCCTCGGCGTCGCCGCCGAGCCGGTTGATCTCCGTGACGAGCGCGGCGAGCCGGTCGGTCTCGTGGCCGCGCAGGTGGGCGATGCCGCGCAGCCGCGAGGGCGTGCCGGCGACCGCGCACACGGCCGCGACGGTGGGCGCGAGCTCCCCGGCCTCGCCGAGATCGAGGTCGACCCCGGTCACCGCGTCCGGTCCCGTGACGGTGAAGGTCCCGTCCGTGAGCTCCACCGCCGCGCCGAAGGCCGGGAGGATGTGCTTCCAGTGGTCGCCGCCCTGGGTGGTGCGGTCGGGCCAGCGGGGCACCGAGACCCGTCCGCCGGTCACCACGGCCGCGGCCAGGAAGGGGCCGGCGTTGGAGAGGTCCTGCTCGATGGTCACGTCGAAGGCCCGCACCGGCCCGGGGGAGACCCGCCACTCGTCGGGCACGGAGTCGTCCACGGAGACGCCGAGGCCGCGCAGCACCTCGACGGTCATCTCGACGTGCGGCATGGACGGCACACCGCGCCCCGAGCCGTCGGCGCTGCGGTGGCGCAGCACGAGCCCGTCGTCGAACCGGGCACCCGCGAGCAGCAGGGCCGAGACGAACTGGCTCGAGCCGGTGGCGTCGATCTCCAGCTCCCCGCCGCGCACGCCGCCGGTGCCGTGCACGGTGAAGGGCAGCCGGCCCCGGCCGTCGTCCTCGACCCGCAGGCCGAGCGCGCGCAGGGCGTCGATCACCGGTCCCATGGGGCGCACCCGGGCGCCCGGGTCGCCGTCGAAGGTGACGGGACGCCGTGCGAGGGTGGCGACCGGCGGCACGAAGCGCATCACGGTCCCGGCCAGCCCGCACTCGACCGTGACCGGTTCGGCGGCGTCCCAGGGGGCGGGCTCGACGAGCAGGTCGGGGCCGAAGCCGCCGTCCCCGGGCACCTCCTCGACGCGGGCCCCGAGGGCCCGCAGGGCCTCGACCATCAGCCGGGAGTCGCGGGAGTGCAGGGGCGAGCGCAGCCGGCACGGACCGTCGGCCAGGGCGGCGAGCAGCAGGTACCGGTTGGTGAGGGACTTCGAGCCCGGCACCGTCAGCTCGGCGACGACGGGACGGGGCCCGACGAACGGAGCCGGCCACAGCTCGTGCTGCGGGGCCGGCTCCGCGGCGTCGGGACGGGCTGCGGGGGCGGAGGACTCCGGCGGCATCACGACAGGGGGACCGGGGCCTAGCCCTGCTTGACGGCGTGCTGGAGGGCCTTCTCGGCCTTGGCCACCTGCTTCTGGGTGTCCTTGCCCAGCTTGGAGGCGTTCTTGCGGACGTCCCCGGCGAGGTGCTCGGCACGCCACAGCAGGGACGGGTTGCCCTCGGTGTCCACGGCGGCGAGCATGACGGCGCCCACCAGGGAGGAGTTCTTGAAGGCGGTGGAGCGGCGGGCGGCCTTCTGCTCCGGGGTGCTCGCCTCCGCGGCGCGGTAGTCGGCGTAGGCGTTGAGCGCGGTGGTGGTGACGAGCACGCCGGCCGAGAGGCGGGGCAGCTTGCCCAGCCCGAAGAGCACGGCGGCGCCGAGCTGCGCCGCGGCCAGGCCCTGGGCCACCACGGCGTGGTTCTGCAGCGCGGGTCCGGCCTGGGGGAAGGCCTTCGTGGCGGCGGAGATCGCCGGGGCGAGGTGCTGGGCGGCCTGGGACGAGTTGCGGAAGCTCTCCACCCCGTTGGCGACGTAACCGGTGGCCAGCAGCGGGCGGGCGATGCGACGGACGATGCTCATGGGTTCCTCCTCGGCGGCAGACGGTACCGCGGGGCTGTGTCGGGCGGGTCTGGATCGGCGGACGGCGCCGCTCGTCCCATCCTAGCCACGGGGACCGCGCCCGGGGCGAGCACGGGCCGGGCGCGGTGGGAATAGGTGCGACGGTGACACCCGTTGTGCAGGACAGCGGCCGCCCCGTCCGGGGCAGGTCACCGGCACAGGTTTTCGGAGGGACCCGCACGGCGGGGGAGAGGAGCAGTCATCACCGCCCCCACGAGCGTTCTCGAGCCCGCCCCGGCCCGCGCGCGCGTCCCCGTAGACTGGTCCGTGATGAACGAGCAGAACCAGCAGGGGGCCGCCCCCCAGCGCACCGAGCCGCCCGTCGACGTCGAGACCGAGTCCCCCGAGGACCGGAAGGCGCGCTTCGAGCAGGACGCCATGGTGTACGTGGACCAGCTCTACGCCGCCGCCCTGCGCATGGCTCGCAACCCGGCCGACGCCGAGGACCTCGTGCAGGAGGCCTACACGAAGGCGTTCTCCGCGTTCCACCAGTACAAGCCCGGCACGAACCTCAAGGCGTGGCTGTACCGCATCCTCACGAACACGTACATCAACCTCTACCGCAAGCGGCAGCGCGAGCCGCTGCAGGCGAACACCGACACCGTCGAGGACTGGCAGCTGCACCGCGCCGAGTCCCACACGTCCTCGGGGCTGCGCTCCGCGGAGGTGGAGGCGCTGGACCACCTGCCGGACAGCGACGTCAAGCGCGCCCTGCAGGAGCTGCCCGAGGAGTTCCGGCTGGCGGTGTACTTCTCCGACGTGGAGGGCTTCGCCTACAAGGAGATCTCCGAGATCATGGACACGCCGATCGGGACGGTGATGTCCCGCCTGCACCGCGGGCGGAAGCTGCTGCGCGAGAAGCTCGCCGACTACGCCGCCGAGCGCGGCTTCGACACGTCCAGGGTGACCGGCGACAAGAAGAAGGAAAAGGACAAGTAGACATGGCCGACTGCGAGAGCCTCGGATGCTGCACGGACGAGAGGATCCGCCTGATCTACGAGTACCTCGACGGGGTGCTCCCGGCGGACGACCTCGACGAGATCCACGGCCACCTCCTCGAGTGCCCGGAGTGCGCCCGCGAGTACGACCTGGAGTGCGTGATCCGCTCCGTGGTCCGGCGGTCCTGCGCGGAGACCGCGCCCGCCGACCTGCGGGTCTCGATCCTCGCCCGGCTGCACGGCGCGCGCCAGGACCCGCCCGCCGCCTGAGCGCGGCGCCCCGGCTCCCGCACGGCAGGACCTCCGGGCACACGGAAGGGCCCCGGACCGCGTCAGCGGTCCGGGGCCCTTCCGTCACGGCGTCGCCGGGGTCCGGGAAGGACCTCAGGCGTTGGGGCGCTTGCCGTGGTTGGCGCCGCCCTTGCGGCGGTCCTTGCGCTTGCGTCCGCGCTTGCTCATGCGAGCCTCCTGTCTGTCCGCGGTCGCCCGCGGCGGATCGTGGGTGTCGGCGTCCGTTCCCGCGTGGTCTGGTGATGTCAGCGGCGGCCGGACGAGGCACTGCCCGCCATTCTCTCACACGCGGGACGGGCGGGGCTCACCGGGGCTCGGGCAGGTCCAGCCAGTCGTACCAGCCGCGGTGCAGCACGAGCCACGCCATCAGCCCGTAGCCGGCCTGGCCGGGGTGTCCGTGGTTGGCCGCGAGGTCCTTGCGCCACTGCTCGTGGTGCTGCAGCGGGTTGAACGTGTCCACGTAGACGTGGTTGCGCCGGGTCGTGACGTCCGCGTAGGCGGCCGAGAGGTCCGCGATCCGGCGGTTGCGCTCGGCGTCCATCGTGGGCGGGGGGCCGACCACGAGGACCCGCACGTTGTGCTGGGAGGCGGTGTCGATGATGTTGGCCATGTTCAGCCGGGAGCGCGCGCTCGTGATGGACAGGTCGATGTCCAGGGTGGAGGGCGCGATGACCAGGCGGTTGTCGTGGCCGGGGGAGAAGCGGCGGGCCGCCTCCTCGAACCAGCGCTCGTTGAGCGACTCGCTGCCCTCGCCGGGCGCCGCCAGGTTGTAGGCGGACACGGGGGCCACGTGGTGCGGGGTCCGGGCCATGACCCGCCCGAACCAGCCGAGGCCCCGGGGGTCGCCCTCGCCGGCCAGCAGCTCGTCACCGACTGCGACAATTCTGATCCTTCGTTGCTCCACGTCGTTCTTTCTGGTCGGGGGTGCGGGATGTCGGGGGGACGAGCGGCGCCGGCCCGTGGGCACGGGCCGGCGCCGGACTCGCTGGGGACGTGCGGGAGGGCAGGGGCACGGGCCCCGCCCTCCCGGGACGGGCTCAGTCGCGCTCGAAGGCCGTCTGCACCAGGGTCTCGAGCTCGGCCGCGTGGCGCTTGGCCGAGCCGTTGGCCGGGGACGCGGACGCGGGGCGGGAGGCGAGCCGGACCGGCCGGTCGAGCTGCGGCAGGAGGTTGACCGCCATGAACGGCCAGGCGCCCTGGTTGGCGGGCTCGTCCTGCGCCCACGTGAGGCGGGCCTCGGGGTACTTGCCGAGCTCCTCCCGCATCTCCGCGAGGGGCAGCGGGTACAGCTGCTCCACGCGCACGATCGCCGTCCTCCGGTCCTTGCGCTCCTCGCGGGCCGCGGCGAGGTCGTAGTAGAGCCGGCCGGAGACCAGCACCACGTCGGTGACCTCGGCGGCCTCGAGCCCCGCCTGGTCGCCGATCACCGGGCGGAACGCGCCGGAGGTGAACTCCTCGATCGGGGAGGCCGCCGCCTTGAGGCGCAGCAGCTGCTTCGGCGTGGCCACCACCAGCGGCTTGCGCGGGCGGCTGTAGGCCTGCCGGCGCAGCAGGTGGAAGTGGTTCGACGGCGTCGAGGGGTTGGCCACGACCATGTTCTTCTCGGCGCACAGCGTCAGGAAGCGCTCGATCCGGGCCGAGGAGTGGTCCGGGCCCTGCCCCTCGAAGCCGTGCGGCAGGAGCATGACCAGCGACGAGCGCTGGCCCCACTTCTGCTCCGCGGAGGAGACGAACTCGTCCAGGATGATCTGGGCGCCGTTGACGAAGTCGCCGAACTGGGCCTCCCACACGGTCAGGGCGTCCGGGCGCTCCACGGAGTAGCCGTACTCGAAGCCCAGCACGCCGTACTCGGACAGCAGCGAGTTGTAGATCGCCAGCTGAGCCTGGTTCCCGGAGAGGTGGTTGAGCGGGGTCCACTCCGCGCCGGTGCCGGAGTCGTAGAACACGGCGTGGCGCTGAGTGAACGTGCCGCGCCGGACGTCCTGGCCGCTCATCCGGACCGGGATGCCCTCCATCATGAGGGAGCCGAAGGCCATGAGCTCGCCCATGCCCCAGTCCACGCCGCCCTCGCGGGTCATCGCCTCGCGGCGCTCGAGGAGCTTGCGCAGCTTCTTGTGCACGGCGAAGTCCTCGGGGACCTCCACGTGCACCGCGCCGATCCGCTGGGCGGCCTCGGTCGAGATGGCCGTGGTGCGGGGGATCGAGACCCCGGAGTCCGCCTGCTGGGCGGAGGGCCGCTCGATGTTCGAGATCGCGGCGGAGTCCCCGGTGACCAGCGGGATGGAGGACGTCTGCGCCTCGTGCGTCTCGGCGAAGACCCGCTCCAGGCGCTCCTGGTAGTCCTTCAGCGCCCGGTCGGCCTCCTCCTGGGTGATGTCGCCGCGGCCCACGAGGTTCTCGGTGTAGATCTTGCGGGTCGAGCGCTTCTCCTCGATGAGGTTGTACATCAGCGGCTGGGTCATCGAGGGGTCGTCGCCCTCGTTGTGGCCGCGGCGCCGGTAGCACACGAGGTCGATGATGACGTCCTTGTGGAACGTCTGCCGGTACGCGAACGCCATCTGGCCCACGTGCGTGACGGCCTCGGGGTCGTCGGCGTTGACGTGGAAGATCGGCGCCTGGAGTCCCTTGGCGATGTCCGTCGCGTAGGTGGTGGACCGGGCCGCGGCGGGCGCGGTGGTGAAGCCCACCTGGTTGTTCACGACCACGTGGACGGTGCCGCCCACGGTGTAGCCGGGCAGCAGCGCCATCTGCAGGACCTCGGCCACCACGCCCTGGCCCGCGAAGGCCGCGTCGCCGTGCACCTGGATCGGCAGCACCGGGAACGTCCCGTCGCCCTCGGGCCCGGCGCCCAGGACGTCCGTCTTGGCCCGGGCGATGCCCTCGATGACCGGGTCGGCGGCCTCGAGGTGGGACGGGTTCGCGGCGAGGTAGACCTGGGTCTCGTTGCCGTTGTCGGAGGTGAAGGAGCCCTCCGTGCCGAGGTGGTACTTCACGTCGCCGGAGCCCTCGGTGGTGCGCGGGTCCTGGCTGCCCTCGAACTCGCGGAAGACCTGGGCGTAGGACTTGCCGGCGATGTTGGTGAGCACGTTGAGCCGGCCGCGGTGGGCCATGGCGATGCCGACGCCCGCGAGCCCGGCGTCGGCGGCGTCGGAGATGATCTCGTCCAGCAGCGGGATCAGGGACTCGCCGCCCTCGAGGGAGAAGCGCTTCTGGCCCACGTACTTGGTCTGCAGGAACGTCTCGAACGCCTCGGCGGCGTTGAGCCGGCCCAGGATGCGGAACTGCTCCTCGCGGCTGGGCTTCTGGTAGCCGTGCTCGAGCTGGTCCTGGAACCACTCGCGCTCCTCCGGCTCCTGCAGGTGCATGTACTCCACGCCGAGGGTGCGGCAGTAGGCGTCCCGCAGCCGGCCCAGGATGGTGCGCAGGCTGAGCACGTCCGCGCCGCCGAAGCCGCCGGTGGGCCACTCGCGCTCCAGGTCCCACAGGGACAGCCCGTAGGTGCGGATGTCGAGGTCCGGGTGCTTGCGCATCACGTACTCGAGCGGGTTGGTGTCGGCCATGAGGTGGCCGCGGACCCGGTACGCGTGGATGAGCTGCTGGATCCGGGCGACCTTGTTGACCTGGATCTCCGGGTTGACCTGGTTGTCCACGGCCCAGCGCACGGGCTCGTAGGGGATCCGCAGGGCCTCGAAGATCTCGTCGTAGAAGTCGTCCCCGCCCAGCAGGTAGGACTCGATGAGGCGCAGGAACTCGCCGGAGCCCGCGCCCTGGATGACGCGGTGGTCGTAGGTCGAGGTCAGGGTGATGATCTTCGAGACCGCGTGCCGCGCGATGGTCTTGGGGGAGGAGCCCCGGTACTCGGCGGGGTGGTCGAGCGCGCCCACGCCGACGATGCACGCCTGGCCCTTGGACAGCCGCGGCACGGAGTGCACGGTGCCGATGCCGCCCGGGTTGGTCAGGGACACCGTGGTGCCCTGGTAGTCCTCCATGGTCAGCTCGTTGGCGCGCGCGCGGCGGACGACGTCCTCGTACGCGTTCCAGAACTGCATGAAGGACATGACCTCGGCGCCCTTGATGTTCGGCACCACGAGGTTGCGGGAGCCGTCCTTGTTCGGGATGTCGATGGCGATGCCGAAGTTGACGTGGGCGGGGTGCACCGCCACGGGCTTGCCGTCCTGCTCGTCGTAGACGACGTTCTGGGAGGGGTAGTTGGCCAGCGCCTTGATCACGGCGTAGCCGATCAGGTGCGTGAAGGACACCTTGCCGCCGCGGTTGCGGGAGAGGTGGCTGTTGATCACGATCCGGTTGTCGATCAGCAGCTTCGCCGGGACGGCGCGGACCGTGGTGGCGGTGGGGACGGTGAGGGACGCGTCCATGTTGGCGGCCACGGCCTTCGCCGGCCCGCGCAGCTTGACGACCTTGTCCTCGGCCGGCGCGTCGTGGTTGGGGGCCGTGGCGCGGGCGCGGGCGGGCTGGGCCGGAATGGGCTTCTTGGCGTCCGAGGCCTCGGTCTCGCCCTGGTCGGTCTCGGGCCGGCCCTCGGCCTTGGCACCGGACCTGGTGGGCGCGGGCGGCGTGGCGGGCTTCGCCGCCGGGGCGGGGGAGGTGCGAGCGGCGGTGCGCTGGGCCGCGGG